>JAEOTL010000371.1 GCA_016839845.1 Promethearchaeota archaeon | reverse complement strand
TTCAGTGTAATTATATCCTCTAAATATAAATACAACTAATATGTATGTTTTTATTAAATTTAAATATTTAAACTAAATCTTATTATAAAGGAGTACAAGTAAAGTATGAAAAACTGTAGAAAAACTACGAAATCTAAAGTAACGACTCTTGGAATTCTTTTATTTCTTTTACTTTTACCTATTTTTTTAAGCACACCTTTATTCAGATTTCTAAATAAATCGGATATAAATCAAGTTGATGAATACGAATCACTAAATGAAAATCCTAAAGTAAGCGCTCCGCCAAATGTGAATTATTTTACATATTACAAGATAATCGCTATCGACCATAATAAAGTAGCTGGATCAGTTTCCTACTCAAATTTCCCTGTATTAATTTCCATAAAGGACCCAGATTTAAAATTTGATGTTCAATCAGATGGGGATGATATTGCTTTTTCAATTGATAATACATGGTTGGACCATGAAATTGAGTCATTTGATCAATCTTATAATACTACTCATGCTGAACTAGTTGCTTGGGTTCGAGTTCCAACCTTATCTGGAGTTACCGACACAATAATAAGAATGTATTACGGGAATGTTACAATGAGTTCACGTCAGAATCCAACAGGAGTATGGGATAGTGATTATCGAGGTGTTTGGCACCTGAGTGAAGAGACCGGAGGGGCTAATTCAATTATTGATTCTACATCCTATTCAAATGATGGAACGGATATAAATAACCCTAATTTGGGAATAATTGGACAAATTTATGATTCGGTTGGCTTTACAGATGCTTCAGGACAAAGAATTGAAGTTCCTGATGATAACAGTCTTGATATTACGAATCAGCTTACCGTTCAGGCATGGATAAAACCAACAGTCGTAAGTAAATGGCTTACTATTGTAAGTAAAATGGATGGGGCTTGGGGTAGTGGTAGTTCAGCTGAGGAGGATCTTTATGTAGCAATTGATAGTGGAGGTGATTTGTTCATAGGTCTTGCAAATGATATTACTTACGATGATTGGGGTTCTACTGTATCAATAACACCAGGCATTTGGCAGCATTTCGTTTTTACTTATGATAGTTCCTCTTCAATTGGAAGAATATTTATAAACGGTGGACAGCAAGAAACGCACGATTTTGGATTAGGAACATTACACACAAATGCAAATCCTTTTTATATTGGTTTTAATCTTGGTTGGACAGGAGAAGTTTTCGATGGGACTATTGATGAAGTCCGTATGTCTAGCAGACCTCGTTCTGCTGGATGGGTAAACACTGAATACCAGAATCAATATGATCCCGATTCTTTTTATTTCATTGGACCCGAACAAGCAGTTACATTGGAACCTCCAGAAGTGAATGATTTTATGTATTACAAAATTATTATGATTGATCACACAAAAGTAGCCGGGTCTAGTATTCATTATAACTTTCCAGTACTTATCTCTATTATTGATGATGATTTAAAATATCATACCCAACCTGATGGTGATGATATTGCTTTCTCTATGGAAGGAGATTGGCTTGATCACGAAATAGAGGAATTTGATCAATCATATAGTGCTACTCAAGCTTTATTAAGAGTATGGGTGCGAATCCCATCACTATCTACAAGCTTAAATACCACCTTAACAATGTATTATGGAAATTCAACTATGACATCTCGACAAAATCCGGGAGGTGTTTGGAGTGCAAATTACATCGGAGTATACCACTTAGATGAAAATCCAACCGGAACAGTTGATGATAGCACCCCTTACAGTAATGATGGTACCACTCTCGGGTCAATGGACTCTTCTGACTTGGTCACATGCCAAATAGGTAATGGATATGATTTGGATGGGGTGAATGATATGATTCAGATGTCTGCAAGTGGGAGTTTGGATTCTATAAAGGATGAGGGAACTCTCTCCATTTGGGTAAATTGGTCCGACTCTTCTGATGGCGGATATCAGAGAATAATGACAACCACAGATCGTTTTACTCTAAATCCTACCCCGCCCCCTACTGTTCTTCAAACTGGGGGAATTGAATGGGCAGTACAACCAGATGGGGATCACTATTTCTATCCTTATGGTGGTGTAAGTATAAATTACAATCTTGCTACTGATCCATTTACAAATGGCATCTGGCATTATGTGGTAGTAACTTTGGATTATTCTACGAGGAGTGTAAAGATATACCTTGACGGAACTGCTCTAAGTTTTACAATAGAAAATATCCCTTCTCAATGGAATCAACTTGCTAGTCTTGATGATTGGTTATGGGGGGGAAATTTAGATGCAATTAATAGCCAATTTCTAGGTCGATTTGATGAAATACGGGCTTGTAACGTCGAAAGATCTGCAGGTTGGATTTTAACAGAATATAATAATCAATATGATCCAAACTCTTTCTATTCAATTGGAAGTGAGCAACAGGTATCAGATCAACCATTAAACGATGATTTTTTTGAATACTACAAGATACTTACAATCGACCATAATAAAATTAATGGATCCGGTAGTCATATCAATTTTCCCCTATTAATCTCTATCATAGATGATGATTTGCGTCTTGACGTGCAAGATGATGGTGATGATATTGCTTTTTCTATAGAGGGTAAATGGTTAGATCACCAAATAGAGCTTTTTAATCAGACTTATAGTGGAACGCATGCTCAACTGATTGTGTGGGTACGTATTCCCTTTTTATCAACAGCTTTCGATACAAATCTTACTATGTATTACGGGAATTCTACAATGTCTTCGCAACAAAATCCAACTGGTGTTTGGGATTCTGATTATGCTGGAGTATGGCATTTAGATGAAGATCCCTCCGGGACACCGCCACAAATAGCCGACAGTACGAGTCCTGCAAGTGATGGTATTTCGTACGGTACTATGACAAGTTCAGATCAGGTCTCTGGTATGATTGGGAATGCTTTGGATTTTGATGGAAGTAATGACTATATTGAAATTGGTAATCCTACTGAAATGCAAATTACAGGAGCAATTACCGTGCAAACTTGGTTCAAGGCAGATTTTGTAGGTAATGATTATCTAGTCGCAAAACATGGAGGTACCGGCTTTCGAGGTTGGGATGTCAGTTTTGATGACGATCCGGGTATTGCTCCAGATGGGTGGATCATGTTTCGTTATTCACCAGACGGTAATACTATAATTTCTACTGGCTATGAACGTGTACGTGCGAATCAATGGTATCATGTTGTAGCAGTATACAAACCTAATGAGTATTCAAAGTTGTTTTTCAATGGAACAGAAGTCGCGATTAGAACAACTGGTGTTCCCCCCTCAATGAACGATCCTGCTTTACCTCTTCGTATAGCAAGAAGATCCGACGTTGGTGGGACATCATATGTTAATGGCATAATGGATGAAGTTCGCATCTCAACTGTCGCTCGTTCAAATGACTGGATTATTACTGAATACAACAATCAATTCAATCCCTCATCTTTCTACTCTATTGGACCAGAAGTGTCAATGAGTCCTTTGGTATATTTAGAAGCTCAACTTAATGCAATTGATTTATATGGGAATGTATTACCTAATGCCACCATTTCAATGTATCAAAATGCCATTTTAATTGATCGAGGTATTACTGATATTAACGGATCCGTCTTGTTTACAAATACTATTGAAGGACAATATAATTTTACTGTGTCAATAAGCTCAAATATAGCAAATGTGACAGAACTAGTGAATTTAACAGCACAAGCTATTCATATTGATCAACCGTTTCAGAGTATCAATTTAATCTGTGATGTGACGACTCATTTCTTTGAGGTAATTGATTTAGATAGTATCCCATTAGACTCAGGCTGGATTATGGTTGGGAATGACACCCATACACTTCAAAAGTGTCTTATCGATCCGACAGGTCACACTAAATTCTGGTGGGTGGATGCCCCTCCATCACAATACAATTACACGGTATATTATCGAGACAATATTTATAACCCATCTACTCTTAACCTCTCTTCTGGGGATATTGTAACTGAAAATGCTACAATACAAGTTCAAGTAGATTTAACGACTGTAGATTTTTCAATATTGACCATTAATGCTCCCATCAGTCCTGTAAGTGGGGCGAAACTCAAATTAACTGTTGATAACCCAATGGGGGCAAGTATAGTAAACTTAACTACTGATATAAATGGACAAATGACATTAAGATGGTTGGACTCTTCTGAATTAAGCGGAAATTATTCCGTACAAATTGAATTCTTCGGAGTGAATAGGCTCTTTAATGATACGCTTGGAGGTCCTGCCGATGCTAGCGATTTTAGTTTTACTTTAGTAAATAAAATATCTCTTGAGTTTAGGATATTAATTGATCTAAGTAAGTTTCAAACTGAGCTAATTTCATTAAATCCTACAGACTACATCGATATTGAGTGGGGTTCATTATTAAAATTAAGGACAATTTTTAACGTGAGTAATGTTGATGTTGGATATGAAAATCTTTTAGGACCTGTTTATGCTGATTCTATGACATATAAGATGCTATCTGGGGGAGTTTCTATACAGTCAGGATCGTTTTATGATGAGATTGGAAATGAGGGAAGGCATTACGTAGAGATTGATACTGGAGAATTTGAAGCTGATGAAAGTTATATTATTATCATTACAGCCCACAAATCTGGATACACAATTCCTTCTGATATAATTCTTCAACTAAGTGTCTTAGAGATTGAAGTACAATTAAATCAGTCTAACAATGATGATTCAGGATCAACGACTCATTGGTCTGATAGTGTTGATATGACCCTATCTTCTTATGGTGTTAATTCCGAGACACTCACAATTGAAAATGCTCTTTTCCAGAATGTTAATCATGAGTTTAATTTCATGATTTCTGATGTTGATCATCATTGGAATTTATCTACAATCGAGTTTAACATCTATGGAATATCATGGAATACTATTCTTTCAGATATTAACATCACAATTGAAGATCCTTATGGAGAGTTTTATTATGTGTTTAATATTTCAACTCACGGCGGATGGGATTACACTCAAGGGACTTGGACAGGGATTTCAATAGATTTGAATAGAGCTAGTCGCAATAATGATAATTATTTTGAGTTTCAGATTGGAGGAACATTTGATGGAACAGTTGACATTATTGCTAATGCATACTTCATTAGGGATTCCCTAAGTGTTCAATATTCAAAATTCAACGTAAGCAGCGAAATATCTCTACTTGCTGAAGTAGAAGGGTGGGTAATGAAAAATGTTACTTTTGAGATATTCGATTGCTATTACACTTCTAACTGGAGTGAAGTTGATTTATCGATTCTCACAGATCTTAACATAACAACTAATGAGGGTTTTAAATATTCACTGGATTCTGGAAATTCAGATGGTACAGGTTCATTAAGCATTGATAATCGAATGATTTACCCCATTGATGATCAATTTTTATTTATAATCGAGTCTGCTCCAAATATAATTTTTAACGTGATTATAAAAGTTGATTATATTCAGGAGTTTTATAAAAATCTTATCATGGAAACATTTAATCGAACAGAATCAGAACAAGGGATTAGTGATGGAGGAATTTTCCAAGTCAATGCAACAGAAAATAGTTGGAATGAAAACGACTTAAAACTATGGATTACTGGGATTAAAAGCGGTTCAAATTATTATTTCCCTTCAGAAGTTACCATGACTATTACAATTGGGGGACAAACATATAGCATATCAGACGTATCAAGAGGAATTGGAAGTTTTCCTTTGTCAGGGTTTAGTAAAAACCAAATCTTACAAGCATTAATAGAAACATCATCCCCCGTAAATTTTAGTCTTCTACTTTCAACGGAATATTTAAGAACTGTCACCTATGAAATCATAGGATCACTTTCTTACTTTATTATAGAAGAGCCTTCCGTATCTGGTACTGTTCAATATAATACCGAATTGGGTTATTACTTAAAATCAATTGATTCAAGCCCTCTTGATGCCGATGATTATACAGTAAGATTTTCATTAAGCAAATCACATTATCAAACCATAACAAAAGATTTAAAATTAATTGTCTTAAATCGACCAACTCTATTAAATGGCTCTACAGAATTTTATCGAGTAATTGAAACAATATATATTGGGGATGCAGTGAATTTCAGTTTTGTATATACTGATGAACTTACGGGAACAAAGGTTACGAATTTAGATACTCAGTATTTCATTTGGGAAAGCTATGATTCGACTGGTGCTGTAAATGAAACAGGGCAAGGTGATGTAAATACCGCTCTTGATAATTCTTATATTCTGAATTTTAACACTGGAACACGTTCAGTTGGGGACTATTTATTAATCCTTATTCTAGATAGAGAGAACTATGAATATAAAAATGGGATGGTTCTCTTGACAATCCTAAAAAGAGACATTGATTACATATTTGGTAAAGAACTACAGGATAGACAGGTTAATGTGGTACAAGGATCTCCTGTCCCAATAAACATCACACTTACTGATCCAACTAGAGGTGGTGTTCCCTTAGTTAACGCGACAATCAAATTAATGATCAGCGATAATATTCATATTATTAACCATACAAGTAATGGGACATATATCTTCAATCTACCTACAAATGAAGTTGATGCCTTTTTCAACTCAAAGACTTTTATTGGGGTTATTACAATAATGAAAGCTGACTATAATCCGGTAGAAGTTAAAATCATAATTGTTGTTGAAATGGAACAAATTTTTCCTGGAGTCCCAACATTCTATTTCTTGTTGATTCTTTCAGCAGCAATCGCTTTAGTAGGAAGTATTGTAGGATATCGAGTCATTCATAATGCTAGGATCCCTTCATTCGTAAAAAATGTACGCGCTATTAAAAAATCTATTAAAGGAGATAAAGTTATATCAGAATCTCTATTATATAGAGACAAAGAAGTATTTGTAGGGGAAATTCTTAAAAATGATTGGAGTAAAATTGGTTTATCTGTAGAGAAAATATTTGATATTACTCTTGAAAAAGAAAAGAAAATAGACACTTATAAACAGAAAATTTCAGGAATAAAAGAGCACGATAACAAACCACTAGGATTAATATTAATGAAATGGGATGAGCGTGTCGGTACTGAAATTAAAATTAGATATCCTTCAGAAATAAATATATCCGACAAGACTTTAATGCAAATTTATAGCACTCATGAATATAGTGGAGAAAAAGGAATAATAACTCTTACCGCAGAAGCAACTAACATTTTGTCTTATTATACAGGACCAGAACAAGGTTATTATTTACTATTGCTTTTGAATCTAGATGATGACCCAGATCTTTATGAGGGGGGCATAGCAGATATTCTACGGGCTCTGTTGGAAAGAATAGATGATGACACTTATATACAGATGGTCCCATCTCTTTTCCAACGCTTATCATTGTATCCATCACTTACCTATGAACAGATTCTCGCGCTTATTTATCAAAATAAGATAAAGAGATCGATAATAGACCTTTTAAGAGATGAAGGAGTAGAAGTAAAATCTGAATTGATAATATGGCTTAAAGATAAGCAAGTACATGGATTCTTTGATCTTGATACTATTTTTAGTGAAATGATCAAACTCGATATACTTAAAGTAAGTTCTGTTAAAGACATTCCCTCAGAGCTCATATTCCTTACGAAAGATATTTTCATGGCGAGAGTTCCACCTCTTAAATTACTTGATAAGCCTGTAAGTCATGGATTACCTTCTCAATTCGCAAAAGAATATCCTAACGATGTCAAGAGCTTTTTCCAGACATATATACCCTCTGACAAAGACAACATTATGCTTGCTGAGATCTTAGTAAATCCCCAAGTTTATGAAACTTTAAGATTATTAAGAGATGCAATCGTGACTAGAGATGATTTAGAAAAACTCAGAAATAAAGGAGTTGCCGATATTTATGGCGTTTTGAAAACGCTTTGGGATAATAAGATGATAAAAGTTTATCATGATGAGCAAAATAATGAATATTATGCACTAATTTCAGACTTTTATATTGATTTTATCTTTCCAAAATATCTATTGAAATCCATTAAAAACGCCTATGAGCAAAAATCAAAGGTTAAGAAAGCTTTAATAGAATATTTAAATATCCTTGAAGACACTTACTATAAGTTAAAATCTGAAGAAAAATAACTATTTTAAATCTTAAATATCATTTTTTATTTTATTCTTTTTTAATTTCAAGACATTAGATAAAAACCAAGTAGATTCTCTCATCACAACTTTAAATATAAATACCCGAAGTAACTATTATTTTGTTAATAGATTGATGTTTTACATTTAATCTTCTTTTATAAACAAATTTGATAATAATGAAAATGAAAATTAAAAAATCTCAAACAAGAATTACTAAAAAGCGGATTAATGCGTTGCTGATCTTTACTTTCATCTTATTAATTCCGATGGTAATGAATTCTTCATTACTTTCAAATATTAATGGTGATAATAATATTGATTTAACGGAAAATGACCAAAATAATAAAAAGGAGGTAAAGCCACTACTCAGTGCTCCATTTAACGCACAATATTTTAGTTCCTATAAGACTATTACTATTGATCATACTCAAGTTTCAGGAACAAGTGGGCTTATTAACTTTCCTTTTTTAATTTCCCTTTTTGATACAGATTTGCGTTCCGATGTTCAATCGGATGGGGATGACATTGCCTTCTCTCATAATAATGTGTGGTTAGACCATGAAATTGAAGTATTTGACCAAGCTCATAACGGGACTCATGCTAAACTAATAGTATGGATTCGATTACCTGTCCTTTCAGTAAATATAGACACAATTCTGAGAATGTATTATGGTAATTCGACAATGAGCTCTCAACA
>JAEOTL010000010.1 GCA_016839845.1 Promethearchaeota archaeon | reverse complement strand
CCTGAAGAATTAATATATGCTGAAAATTTAAGGCGTGAAGGGAAGTTACAAGAAGCACTTAAAGTTATTAATGATATAGAAAAGAAAGTAACGCTGACACCTAAAGTTCAATTATCGTTGCTTATTTCAAAAGGAAAAATATTAACTATGTATCAACAATATGGGGAAACTGCTAGAGTTGGGAAATTAGCATATCCATTAAGTCAGACTTTAGGAAAAAAAAATGAAATGATTTATTCCCTTATTTTTAAAGCCAATTCTCTATTCCTAGGACAGTACGACAAAGCTCTGAAATACCTTTCCGAGGCTGAGAACTTACTCAATTCTCTCTCTGACATTTCACCTTCACATCTCATAAGACAAAAAAAAATATTTTGTTTAGGAGATCTTGGGCTCAATTATTAAAAGGAGATATGAATGAAGCATTAGAAACAGCTCTTAAGTGTTTAAAATTACAGGAAAAGCTTGGGAGTAAAACGGAAACTGCATATACTTTACAGGTACTAGGATCCATATACTATGCTAAACGTGAAATTACATTAGCTCTCGATTATACTTCAAGGAGTATAACATTATTAGAAGAAATAGGTGATAAAGCAGGATTGGGAACAAGTCTTGGAATACTTGGGCAAATTTCTTATTGGCAAGGTAAACTTAATCAGGCAATTAAATATTGTAAGCAGAGTATCTCCAATAAGATGATCAGTAGTCGAGCGAAAGCCGATTATCTAAACACTCTAGGTCAAATATATTCTAGTAGAGGTGAAATTGATAGAGCTTTAGGTTATTATAAGAAGGGAATTGCTCTTGCAGAGAAAGAGAATGTTTATGATCTTTTTATTAGATTTCAAATTGCTATTGGTAGTATATTTCTCTTAAAGGGAGAGTATGAACTAGCAATAGAATATTTAGAGCCTAGTTTATCACTTGCAGAGAAAATTAATGATTTTCAAGGAATCGCACTTTCATTGGTATATCTAGGAATGGTATACATTGAAATTAATACCCCTGAACAGTTGCAAAAAAACTTAGAACGACTAAAAAAATTCAATATCCAATGGGGAACCAGTTTACTATCTAATGTTTATCTACTTCAAAAAGCCGTCTTTTTGTTAAAAACTGGGGGGAGTCGTAATCGCGTAGAAGCAGAAACATTGTTAAAGCAAATCTCTATTGAAGAAACTCAATCTGCCTTAAAGGGGTATTCTCTGATTTATCTTTGCGAGTTTTATTTGGAAGAATTAACTTTATTTGAAGACGCAGAAGCATTAAATGAAATTAGACCACTAGTAGAAGAATTATATAATATTTCAGAGGATCAACGAATGTATGGAAATTTAGCTGAAGCGAAGTTATTACAGGCAAAAGTGGCATTAATTCAGATGAATTTCGAGGAAGCTCAGGGGCTTTTAACACAAGCTCAACGTGTAGCCGAATTGTATGGTATTAAATCATTAGCTCAAAAGATTTCAAGTGAACATGATAATTACTTGGAAAAATTAAGTGAATGGAAAGGTCTTAAAGAAAGAGAAGCACCGATATCAGAACGCTTAAAATTAGCCTCAGTTGAGGGAGTTCTAGAACGTTTGCAAGGAAAACGCGTGATAGAACCTCCTGAATTGGTTGAAGAAGAACCCATCGTACTTTTAATCATGGATAAAAGTGGAATTTCCTATTTTAATTATCCATTTAAAGAAGATTGGGATTTTGATTGGCTCTTTAGCTCGTTCATGTCAGCATTCGACACCTTTAGCTCCGAAGTATTTTCTGAATCTATTGATCGTATCAAAATCGGTGAAAATTTAATCCTTGTCAACCCGATTGAATCTTTTCTGGTATGCTATGTAATTAAAGGGCAATCCTATCCAGGCTTACAGAAGTTAAATCGTTTCTCAAAGGCAATAAAAGAAAATACTGAGATTTGGGAAACTTTGAACAGAGCAGTTAAAACAGGTGAAGTGTTAGAATTGGATAAACCACAATCTCTTGGGGTTGTAGTAAATGAAATTTTTATTCAACAAATTCCAGTAGTTAAGTAGTGACTCGTAAGAAATTGTCAAATACTTTTTTTAAATTTAAGGCATTATTCTTATTATGAAAACTTTTGAAGAATATCTTGAGTCACTCTACTCGATGAAAAAGAACATATGGATAGCTGATGAATTGGTTGGTCGAGATGATCCACGAATAAGAGGGGGGATT
>JAEOTL010000370.1 GCA_016839845.1 Promethearchaeota archaeon | reverse complement strand
TTAACTTCTGACACTATAAAGGATATGAGTAAATCATTGGACGCTACAATGAAAACGATGTCAGATTTAACTGTACAAATGAATGTCAGGGAAACTATTTTAAAGAGTCTTGGAATTGAGGATATGGTTCCAGACTTTCTTAGAAAGAAAAAACAATAACTAATTTATTTTCTCCTTTTCCCATCTTCTCAGAACAAAATAAAGCACAATAAGGGAAGCAATATACACTAAAGTAATTAAAGACCACAGAATTACGTTATTTACATTTTCTTCAATAGCACCTTTAATCGCCTGATAAATAAAAAAGATACTAAATAATGCTAAAAGACGAAATGTCGATAGAACTTTATCCATGATTTTAGGTAACCTAGTAAGTAATAATTAAAGTAATATATTACTTTGAATTAAAAGTATAATATAGAATATAATAAATAAACTCAATAAGTTTAGAAAATGTCAGAGCGATCTCCTCCAACCTGCTATATTTGTGGTACAAGCTGTGAAAGTTCCATTACTGATACATACTATTGTATATGTGATATTGCTATCTGTCATGATTGTGTGAATTCTACTAAAAAAAATGACAAAATATGGGTTTGTCCTCACTGTAAAGAGGAAAATGACCTTGAAGAAAGCAAATTATTCAGATCACCTTAATATTAAGTCCGTTTCTTAATCTATGATGAAATCAATTTTTGAATGATTTTTAGGAAAAATGATATAATTGAGGAAGACTGAGCTTAAGAAGCACTTATCAGTGATACCCTTCAAAACTAAAATCTAAAAAAAAAATTTCATAAAGATATAAACTCTTGTAAGCTTTTAGTATGTTAATACCTTAGAAAAAAAAATAATTGTGGATTCTTGATGACAAATAAAATCTCAAAAGTAATTGAACTTGACAATTGTAATAAAGATTTACTTCTGAAAGCTCTATACAAAGAGAAATTCTGGGAAACAATTAATCCCGCAAAGAAAATGGACGCAAAATTCATTGCACCTAATGTTTTATATACTAAGATAACCGATGAAATTGTAAATATCCCTATTGAGATGGAAGGTGAACTAGTTCTTCAGGATTTAGGTGAACAAGAAGGGGACAAAGGTAATTTAATTGAGTTGAATATGAGGAACAACAAAGATGTGAGAGAATTAGAGGGGAACTTAAGGATAAAAGCACTTTCATCGAACAAGTCAAAATTAGGTGTTTTTATTAAAAAACTCACTCTTGAAAGTGATTTTGTTAACTTAATAGGCAGTAGTGTAGCAGAGTTGACTTTAAGGAATAAAATCACAGAAATGTTAAGAAAGTTGGAACGTTGGGTTAAAAATAATTCTTTAAATGAACTTTTATAATACTATACTGAAAGAAAGAAAAAAGTGATAAAAAATTAATATATGGGTCTTAGAATCAGATAGCGGTATTACATTGGTGTATAAACCATACATGGATTTTCCTGTTAATGAAGATTTGGTTTCAGGACTCCTTACAGCACTCAATCAATTTACAATTGTTGAATTTAAACAAGGTATTGACTCCATCGAAATGGGTGGGCTTCGGTGGGTTTATATCCAGGATAAAGAAACTAATCTATTGTTCATAGGGGCAGATTCAAAACAAGTAAGTGCAGATATTTTAAGAGCAAGGTTAGATGTAATTCGTAATACCTTCATCAATCAATATGCACATGAAATGAATCGTTGGAAGGATAAATGGACTGGAAATGTTGAAGTATATAAACCGTTTGAAGAGGTTATAGATGAATATTATACACAGTGGAAACAAGCTGAACGAATAACTACCGTTGCTGAATTCTTTGACATATTAGGAATTTTTCAGCAAATATTAAATTTAATTAATAATGTAATCGAAGGCCATTTAAGCGAAAGAAAGAAGAATAAGATCTATAAAAAAATCGAGCAATTATTTAACAATTATGCTACCCTAGAAATTGTGAAAAAAAATCCAGAATTAAATAAAATCACATTTCAGAGAAGAGTTGGGATTAATATTATCAACATCAATCCCCAGAATTGTGATATGCTTGTAATTGAAAGGCAAATAATAAATTTAATTAGACGAATTGTTGAAATTCTAAAAAGTGAAGAGGGATACTTCTCTTGTTTAAAGTATTTCGTTGACGAGAGTATTTTTGATTATATCCTCTCAAATTTTTCCCTATTGAATGATTTAAATCTATTTATTTTCTTACTTAAACTCTTTCTGCAAAAATAGAATTTTTCATTTTCCTTATTCAATTTAAAATTATAGGGAAAACAATAGATGAGAGGCAATATATAGTTGAGGAATTAATCAAAATTTTATTCCAGTTTGAGTAAATTAATATTAAATAGATTTATTAAACGTAATTTATTTACCTTATTAATAGATTTATTGAAAACAATGCTCAGAAATCATGGAACTATTACTTCTCATCATCATTTTTGTCTTGTTTTTCTTTATAATTCTAAGTTATACAAAATCTAATCTTGATTTCGTTGCTATTTCTCTCTTATGCTGTTTTATCGCAGCTACACTCACATTTATTATGACTGGAACCCCAATTGACGAATTTATTTTATTCATTGAATGGCCAGCAATAATTATTATTTTGAGTATGAGTTTAATAACCAAAATTGCCCAAGATTCGAATATTTTAGAGTTTGTAGCGGTAAAGCTTTTTAAACTTTCAAAAGGAAATCAAAGAGTTTTCTTCTGGTTATTATGTATTATTACTACTCTTTTAGCCGCGATAATAAGCGATGTTGTTGTGGTTCTTATCCTTGCTCCTATCGTAGTAAGGCTGTGTCATTTTCTAAAAATCAGGTCCGGAACATATTTACTTGGTATGACAATTTGTATAAATATTGGATCGATTATTACCCCTTTTTCAAGTGGGGAGAACATAATTATTTCTACAGCCTTTAACCTGAACACCCTTTTCTTCATTCAAAATTATTGGATAATCTCGTTTCTATTACTTTTGACTACGATATTCTTACTCGATCGATTATTTTTAAAACGGGAACCTAAAATTGAAGAATTGCAGAAAAAATTTGTTATTGACCTTATTAATACTGATATAATGGTAAAAAACAAGAAAATGTTCTATTTTAATGGAATAGCAATAATTATTACTATCGCCTTATTCAGTATACTCCCCTTACTATACTTAACTGCCGCTATATCAGCATTGATTTTAGTACTTGCAAACAGGAGTTATATGAAAAAACCTCTTAGTGATATGTTGAAAGATATTGAATGGGAAATTATCTTCTTTTTCATCTCTCTCTATGTGGTTGTGGGATGCTTACAAGTTGCGGGATTTGCTGAAATCTTTGAAAATATCCCTTTTGAGACATTGAATCCTTTACTAGTAACCTTTCTTCTTCTTATAATCATCAGCTTTATCTCGGGGGTTGTAGCGAATACTCCAACTGCTTTAGTTTTCATTCCTATAATTCAAACTCTAATTGATACCCATAATTTTTCACCAATTCCTCTCCTATTCGCTTTTATTATCGGGATAAATCTTGGAGGGAATTTTCTGCCAAGCGGGGCTGCGGCTGATATGATGACTTTGAAAATAAGTAGAGATTCTGGGGTAGAAAATTTAAATTATAGACGATTATTGAAAATGGGCGCTCTTTTTGCGCTAATCCATATAGGGATTGCCATCATTTCTTTATTAATAATTGTCCCATTATTTGGATAGAATAATCTAATTTATGGAAATAAGCCTCTTAATTCGTGAGCTCGTGCTAATCTCCTAGCACTAATTGCAAATGCTGCAGTTCTAAGTGATAAAGACTTTTCTCTTGAAAAGTTAATGACTTCTTCATATGTATTTATAAGAATATTTTTCATTTCTCTATTAACTCGTTCAAGATCCCAAAAGTAGGAATGTATGTCTTGAATATATTCAAAATATGAAACACATACTCCGCCGCTATTTGCAAGTATATCTGGGACAACAGTTACTCCTTTCTCATTCAGAATTTCATCCGCTTGAGATGTGGTAGGACTATTTGCTCCCTCTAGTATTATATTACAATCAATATTATCTGCATTCTTACTATAAATTTGATTCTCAACAGCAGCAGGTATTAAAACATCGCATTTTGTACTAAGTAATTCAGCGTTGGTTATTGAGGTGACTTCTTTTCCTTCGAAGTCCTTTAATAAATTTCCTTGTTCCTTCCAGTTTAACAATTCTTTAATATCTAAGCCATCTGGTGAATAAATTCCTCCTTCTTTTTCAGACACTGCAATAACATTGCATGAAATTTCACATAATTGCTTAGCTACAACTGATCCTACTTTTCCAAATCCTTGTATAGCAATTTTCATTCTTTTTAAATCAACATTTAATTTCTGGCAAATATATGCAAGTAGATAAGCCATTCCCGTTCCTGTAGCCTCACTTCTCCCCACTGAACCCCCAATCTCAATTGGCTTGCCAGTTACTACACCGGGAATAGTTCGTCCTTTTTGCATACTATAGGTGTCCATGATCCAAGCCATTGTAGTTGAATCTGTATACATATCTGGTGCGGGAATATCTATATCTGGACCTATTATGTTTATGATTTCCGCGGTGTATCTCCGGGTTAATCTTTCCAATTCTCTTTTTGATAAATCTTTAGTATCCACATTCACTCCACCCTTAGATCCTCCCAATGGTAAGTTTAAGAGGCTTGTTTTAAATGTCATCAAAAACGCTAAAGCTTTAATCTCATCGAGGGTAACATCCGGTGAATATCTTATACCTCCTTTAGCTGGACCTCGTAAAGTTGAATGGTGAACTCGATATCCTTCATAAATTTTAAGAGAGCCGTCATCTCTAAGAATAGGAATGGAAACTATTAAAGCTCGCTCTATTTTTTTTAAATATTCTAAAGTGTTTGGGTCTAAATCTATTATGTCGGTGATAATATCAAGTTTTTTCTTAACACTTTCAAATGGATTTATATCAAGCATAATTTTTACAGCATGAATGATTTCATTTCGATTTGCTAGTATCTAAAATTTTTATAAGTATTTAAAATTGAACTATTTCTAAGAAAAATAGTTGTTTGTAAGGAAAAAATAGTTTATTGATTAATAAACACATAAAATTTATGAATATTTTTCATATTTTTCACAATTCATTAGTAAAAATATAAAAAGTATAAAAAAAATTATAAATGTCTAACAAAATTTTCGAAAGAAAATCACAAAAACCTATCTATGTTAAAGGATTAATAAAAATTATATCCACCCTCTCAGCCGCATCGCAGTTACAACACGTTCAATAGCTATAGTATATGCACCCATTCTATTATGTGTATCGAATTTCTGAGCTTGTTCAATAGTAGAACGATACGCTTTTGTCATAAATCTATCCAACGCTCCAAGAACCTCCTCTTCAGTCCAAGAATGCAGATAAAAACCCTGGGTCATTTCAAAATATGAAACTGTAACTCCCCCGGCATTACATAAAAAGTCTGGAATAACGAGAATTCCCTTTTTAAAAAGCACTTCATCAGCCTTTGGCGTAGTTGGACCATTAGCAAGTTCAGCTATTATTTTACAATTGATTTTTTCAACGTTTGCTTCTGTAATAACATTTTCAAGAGCAGCAGGGATTAAAATATCACAATCCAATTCCAATAGTTCTGCATTCGAAATCTGTTTTGTATCTTTTAACCCAATAACTGTTCCTGTTTTCTCTTTATGGAGAGCAGTTTCACGAGAATCTATTCCATTTTCATTATAAATTCCTCCCTTTGAATCAGATACTGCAATTATTTTACATTTAAAATTATCTTGTAGAACTTTCGCAGCCCACGAACCCGCATTACCAAAACCCTGTATTGCTACTCTCGCATCATTTAAATTCAATCCTATATCTTTTGCTGCTTCTCTGATACAAAAAGTACCTCCTTTAGCCGTTGCAATCATACGCCCTTCACTACCTCCTATTGGGATTGGTTTACCCGTGATGACAGAAGGAGCATGCTTACGGACAATGGTTTCGTATTCGTCGAGCATGTAGGCCATAATTTGGGGGTTTGTGTAAACGTCAGGAGCAGGAACATCGATATTTGGCCCAATAATGTCAGCAAGACCTCTAATATAGCCCCTAGCAAGTCTTTCAATTTCATTACTGCTTAACTCTTTTGGATTACAGATTATTCCCCCTTTAGCCCCTCCCAACGGGATGTCAACGCAAGCACATTTCCAAGTCATCAATGCAGATAGCGCCTTTATTAGTGAAGCACTTTCATCAGGATGCCATCTAATACCCCCCTTCATTGGTCCCCTAGCAGAGTTGTATTGACTTCTAAATCCTCTGAAAGTATTAAGAGTACCATCGTCCATTTTCATGGTTATCTTTATTTCAACAAATCTTTCAGGTGTACTCAATGTGTTATAGATATCATTATCATAACCATTAAGTTTACAAGCGTCATAAAGTTGCTTCTGAGCTATTAAAAAAGGATCTAAATTCTCGTTCAAGATACTCAACCTCAAATGTCTTTTTTCAAATTTATACTTAAGATTTAGTTAATTCTCAGTGAAAAAAGTTGTTTAATTAATTTTAGTATAAAATAATAATTGTACATTTTAATAGTCTAAGAAAATATGGTAAAAAATTGCATTAACCATCTAATTAAGTGGGGAATTTTTTTAGATTAAATTCCTCTTAAAAAATTTTATGGCAAAATCAAAGACTAAAAAGGATATTATCTTACCCTTTACGACTAAAATATTAATTACAACTTAATCAGTAACCCCAACAATTAGCGTGGGCCAGATATTGGATCCATTATGGTGAGTTAAATCTCTCATTGGCTGTGTATTATTAAAAATATCAGTTGCTTTAGTATGGACTGTAAAAGAGAGAACCGAGATCGATTTTTATTTTATCTGTTTTCTATAATTTGTGTTCCGTCCTAGCGATGATTGTGTCTTGAAGAGCATCAGTCAGTTGCGTAAAGAATGCATTGTACCCAGCTACCTTAACTACAAGATCCCGATAATTCTCGGGTTCTTCCTGGGCAGCTCTCAATGTATCTGAAGAAACTACATTGACTTGCATGTGAAATATTTTTTGGTCAATAAATGATCTGACTAACGCAGCCATTCTCTGCATATCTCCATCCCTAAAAACTGAAGGATCAATACGTAAATTAAAGGTAACCCCACCAAGTATTTCTACATGATCAATCTTTCCCATGGAATTTACTACCGCAGTAGTACCATGTAAATCTTTACCCCGGCTAGGGGAGGAGGCATCTACCAATGGTTCTCCAGCTAGTCTTCCTGAAGGAAGAGCCCCAACCAATTTACCTTGTGGTACATATGAACCCATAACAGATCCTCCAGGACAGCCTTGTCCACCTCGTAAGTTCTTGACCTTATTAAATTCAATCATCCATTGATGGAGCACCCATGCTATCTGTTCATCAGCGAGGTCATTGTTATTACCAAATTTCGGCACTTTTAGAAGCATCTGGTGCAATTCCTCATAACCTTCAAAATTATGATCCAAAGCATCACATAGATCACTCAATGTGATTTTCTTGTCTTCAAATACTAGCTTTTTGATTGCTGTTAAAGAGTCACCCACATCTGTTGAAGCTAATACAGCCCCTCCATTGTTAAAGTTATAGTGAGCCCCACCTTCTTCTCTACAGATTCCCTTTTCAATACATCCATCTATCAATGCGGATTCATATACAGTAGGAGTAAATTCAATCATTTTTCGTTCAGTGTCATTACCAGCTTTTTCAATACCTTGTCGCATCCAAGCGAGTTGCTTACAAAATGCCTTTTGAACTTCTTTAAAAGTTGTAAATTGTCTTGGATCACCAGTTTCTACCCCTAATTGTCTGCCATCAAACCGTCTTTTACCGTTGGTTAAGACATATTCCATGCATGTCGCGAGATTGGGCATTTGAAAGTAAAAATATCCTGAATCTTTTCCAGGAATTACGAGTTCGAAACATCCTTGAGGTGAAGCATTCCTAGCATCCTCAAGCGTTATTGTAGGTCCACCCATACTTCCTCGAGCAAGGGCTTGTGAAACAATAACATCACTGTTAACGAATTGCGGCTGACCAGTTCCCAATGAAGAGAGTTGACATGCTTTAATTAAATAATCATCGGGCATTTGATGATGGACTAGTACACTGAGCCAGGGATTTGGTAATCTAGTATGCATGACACCCTCAATAATCATATAGGAAAGCTCATTGGTTGCGTCTTGTCCGTTAACCTTAACTCCCCCCACAGATATAGGTGTCCCTGAAGGAGTGGGATCACCCTCAAGGTTTCCTGCAAGTAAATAGCAATCTATAAGCTCTTGGACCTCGGCTCTTGTTATTCGCCCTTCTTGGATATCGCGTTCATAGTAGGGATATAAATATTGGTCAATTCTACCTTGACTAAAGCCCAAGGAGGGAACTACCTCCCAGAACAATAATAAGTAGGAAAAATAATATGATTGTAATGCTTCATGAAATGTTCTTGCAGGATGAGCTGGTACACGTTCACATACTTCAGCTATTTTTAATAGGTCCTCCTTCCTCTTTTCGTCTATTTCTTCTTTTGCTAATTCCCTTGCTTTAGAAGCAAATCTTCCCCCAAATTCTGCAGCCGCTTCCATTACCATTATTACACCTTCAAGGAAGGGAACTTTTGCTGCGTCTTCAGGATTAGTACAATCAAGTTGACTGAGTTTCTCTTCAGCTTCTTTTTTTATTCCTAGAAATCCTTTTCTTACTACTTTTTGATGGTTATGAATATTATGTCCGAAATGATGTGTAGTTTGCTTTCTACCTTGTTCTTCCCAATAAGGTTTGAGCTCCGCCAATTCTCGCTTCTCATCATCGCTGAGATCAATAAAAGGATTGTCAGTTCTCCACCCCAGAATATAAGATTGACCTATTTTTCGCATTTCTATATTAATTGCAGGTGTAATATTGCTGCATAACGGTCTCTCACTAGTACATCCAACAATAAGTTGGTCTGGAAAGATATAAATAGGCAATTCCCTTACTGTGGCTGCAAATACCTTCGCCCTGCGTGTTATTGTAGCTTCACCTTCTGTTTCCTTCAAAATCCTCGTTTCAATGCGAGCTCTCTCAATGGAAACTGATGGTATGATTCGTAAAAACTCTTCTCGGATCTTTTCAACTCTTTCTGTTGGTTCTTGGACAAAAGTCTCAGAAATTACTTGTACCATAAAATAACCTCTTAATTATGTTGAGAAATTCATGAATATTTTTAATAACTGTGATTATACAAATTTTTACTTTTATAATTATAGGTATTTTGACTTTAAATATTGATTCATCACTAAGGCTGCTTTCCTTCCTGCCCCCATAGCAGAAATTACAGTAGCAGCTCCCGTAACAATATCCCCCCCCGCATAAATTCCCTCAATATTTGTTTTCCCATTTTCATCAGTTACTATGTTACCCCATTTATTTAATTCGAGTGAAGGATAAGTAGAGGTTAATAAGGGATTTGCATTATTTCCGATACCAATAATTACTAAATCAGTTTGTATGATAAATTCCGAACCTTTAACAGGAATTGGTCTCGCTCGTCCAGATTCATCAGGTGCTCCCAGTTCCATCTTAATGACTTCCATTTCCTTGATTTTTCCCTCTTCATCACCAATAAATCGAGTGGGATTAGTTAATAATTTGAATATAATACCCTCTTCCTCCCCATGACGAACCTCTTCTAATCTTGCGGGTAATTGCTCCATAGCACGTCGATATACAATCGTAACTGTATTAGCACCTAATCTTAAGGCGGTTCTAGCTGAATCCATAGCTGTATTTCCACCACCTATTACAACTATATTTTTACCTTTTACAATAGGAGTTTTATACTTTGGGAAATCGTATGCTTTCATTAGATTTGTTCTTGTTAAGTATTCATTAGCAGAAACAACACCTTTTAAATTTTCACCGGGTATTCCTAAAAATCTCGGACTTCCTGCCCCGATTCCTATAAATATTGCCTTAAAACCCATGGATTTTAAATCATCAAGAGTTAATATTTTCCCAATAATCATATCATACTCGATCTTAACTCCCAACATCTTCAGAGTTTCAATCTCATCTTCAACAATGGCCTTTGGTAGTCTAAATTCGGGTATTCCATATACTAAAACACCTCCTCCTTTATGAAACGCCTCGTAAATAGTAACATCATATCCATACCTAGCCAGATCCGCTGCACATGTAAGCCCTGATGGACCAGAACCGATAACTGCGACTTTAATATTGTTAGGTGCTTCACAATCGGGACATTCTTTAAGCTGATTTTTACGCTCCCAATCAGCGAGGAATCTTTCGAGATGTCCAATAGCTACGGGTTCAAATCTCTTACCCATAATGCATTTCCCTTCACATTGATTCTCTTGTTGACAAACTCGGCCACAAATGGCAGGTAATATGTTATATTCTTTAATACTACGGACAGCTTCTTGATAGCTATCTTCCTGAATTAATTTAATAAACTCGGGGATATTAATATTTACAGGGCATCCCTCTACACACAAGGGTTTTGCACATTGCAAGCACCTTTCTGCTTCCTCTTTTGCAGTTTTTATATCGTATCCTAAATTTACTTCCTCGAAATTTTTACCCCGTATATTTGGATCTTGTGCCGGCATTTCATTCCTTGGCACGTCACCAGGTTTTTTCTTTACCTTGCTATCATTCATTAATATCACCTGCTTCAAATTTCTCGATAGCTTTGCATGAATGAGTACGGTAAAT
>JAEOTL010000369.1 GCA_016839845.1 Promethearchaeota archaeon | reverse complement strand
CGTAGTAAGGCTGTGTCATTTTCTAAAAATCAGGTCCGGAACATATTTACTTGGTATGACAATTTGTATAAATATTGGATCGATTATTACCCCTTTTTCAAGTGGGGAGAACATAATTATTTCTACTGCGTTTAACCTAAACACTCTTTTTTTCGTTCAAAACTATTGGCTGATCTCATTTCTCATACTTTTCATAACAATATTCTTACTCGACCGATTTTTTTTAAAGCGGGAACCAAAAATTGAAGACTTGCAAAAAAAACTCGTCATCGATTTAATCGATACTGATGTTTTGGTGAAAAACAAAAAGATGTTTTATTTTAATGGGATAGCGATAATTATTACTATTGCATTGTTTAGTATACTCCCTTTACTCTATTTAACTGCGGCATTATCAGCTTTGATTTTAGTACTTGCTAATAGGAGTTATATGAAAAAACCACTGAGTGAAATGTTGAAAGATATTGAATGGGAGATAATTTTCTTTTTCATCTCTCTCTATGTGGTTGTGGGATGCTTACAAGTTGCGGGATTTGCTGAAATCTTTGAAAACATTCCTTTTGAAGCATTAAATCCATTTTTAGTATCCTTTCTACTTCTTATAATAATCAGTTTTATCTCAGGTGTTGTAGCAAATACTCCTACAGCATTAATTTTTATTCCTATTATTCAAACTTTATTAGATACTCACAATTTCTCCCCTGTTCCACTCCTATTCGCTTTTATTATCGGAATAAATCTTGGGGGCAATTTTCTGCCAAGTGGAGCTGCAGCTGATATGATGACTTTAAAAATTAGTAGAGATTCCGGTGTAGAAAATATGAATTATAAACGATTATTGAAAATGGGCGCCCTTTTTGCTTTTATTCATATTGGGATTACAATAATTTCCTTATTAATTATAGTGCCTTTGTTTGGATAGATTACCTATATTTTTTAAAACAATTCTATTAGCTCATGAGAATATTTTTCATCTCAATATTGACTCATTCCAGTCCCTAGAAATAGCTATGAATATCTTTGATTGTAGGAAAGGTTTAAAAAAGTAAAAAATAATTAAGGATTTTTCTCAAAAATCAAGCGTTTTCTCTACTTCTTCTTTATCATAATCCATGACATAAGGGATTCCAGTTATTTCTTCAGCTTCATGTGTCAACGATGCAATATCATCTCTAGAAATATGCTCTAATGTAAATTTCCTTGCTCCACACATCAACTGTTTAAGACCTTGCTCAAGTCTAGTCATATAAGTATAGAATCCAATCGCAGCTGGAGGGATTGAATCATACTTTTCCCCAAATTTATGTCGTAGTGCAGGTGTAGTGAGAAAAATTTCTTCTTTAGTTCTTCCAAAACGTGAAACATATACAGGTAATTCCCCATTTTCTATACATTTACCTATATTTTTTCCGACCATTGCAGCCGCAAGTGGTGCTCTAGCCATTCCCACTAGTTTAAAGTGAGGTGATCCCAAAGCTAAACCTTTAAATATCTGATCTTCCATAGATATGCCACTGGCGATTGCAATATCTGGTACGTATTTCCCATTTTTTGATAATCTATCGATATATTGATAAAGAAGTGACCACAGTTCAAAACGAGGTACACCCCACTCATTCATCATCCTCCAAGGACTCATTCCAGTACCACCTCCTGCAGCATCAACGGTTAAAAGGTCAATTTTAGCTTTAGAGGAGCATTTAACTGCGAGAGCCAAATCCTTAGGACGGTATGCTCCTGTTTTTAAAAATATATATTTTGCTCCCAGAGATCTTAACTCCTCTACTCTTTTATAGAAATCTTCTTCATTTACCATACCTAACCGCGAGTGACGTTCAAATTCGGAAAAAACTTGGTTTTTAAAGGCATCAATTACGGGTGGATCATAAGGATCAGGTAAAACAATATATCCTCTATCCCTAAGCATTTGGGCGCGCGCTAGAGAATGTATTTTTACTTCCCCACCGATATCTTTCGCTCCTTGTCCCCATTTAAGCTCTACGATTTCAACTCCTAATTTTTCTAAAGCGTACTCGTGCACACCAAGTTTTGTATCCTCTACATTTGCTTGAACGGCTACGCCACCATAACCATCATGCTGCCAATCTTTAAAAAGTTTAACTCTTCTTTCAAGATCCTCAGAATATATGATCTTTCCATCCTCTTTTTTTGAATTTGGATCCATACCACATACATTTTCTCCAATTGTAACAATTATCCCCGATAGTGCAGCCCCAATTGCAAGTCCCTCCCAATTGTTTTTAGCAATGGATGTTGAACCAAGTCCTGGAATGATTATAGGGAGTTTTAATTTGATATTTTTGTCATGTCCGATTTTGGTCTCTAGATTCACATTTGTAAATAATGCTTTATCTGAATCTGCTTCAATTCCATATGCTCCTCTACATGAACCTAATATTGTAAAGTGAGAAAATTTTACAGGATAACTTTTTTCAGCTGCAGATGTTATCATACCAAATGGTTTTGGATAAATTATTTCTGATCCTCTATATGCAGATTTTCCAACTTCACACATACCAATACAACCATCCACACAAGTAGCACACATTCCACTTGAAGGCACAATTGAATCCTCAGTTCTATTCTTGGATAAAGTTGCTGCTGAGGCATTTATTTTTTGTTTGTTCATCTTTTTAAATACTCCTATTCTTCATCTATTTCTTTATTTATTTCTAAATTTACACATGTTCCACATTCACCTTTTAATCCCATCCAACATGAATAATTCTCATAAAGTTCTAAGCATGTAGGTTGGAGTATATTATAACAACCATTGCATAACACGCTTTCTGGATGAGAACCTTCACATCTAAGTGTACAGGCAGGACAAATATACATACAACCACCACATCTTCGACATTCCTCTGAGTTTTTGTCAAATGGAGTTGTAATTTTTAACTTATCTCCTCTATTAATAAATCCAATAGCTTTCGCCATCATCTGTTCTTCACAAATCCTGACACATAACCCGCAGTAAATACAATTTTCCCACTTGGGTTTAAATCGGATTTTTCTCAAACCAAATTTTGAAGCAAGATCCTGTAATACTTTGGAGGTTGGATTTTGAGCAATTAAAAGCTCAAGTATCATTTTTCTTGCTTTGATTACTTTTTGACTAGCCGTACGTATAAACAGTTCTTCTTGAACTGGGAATGTACAAGATGATACTAGCTTTGTATTATCACCCTCTCCAATTTCAACAATACAAAGACGACACCCCCCCCATAATGAAAGACCTTCATGATAACACAGAGTTGGGATATTAATTCCTATAAAGTTAATAGCATCTAAAATTGTCCAAAATGCTGGACAATCAATCTCTATTCCATCAACTATAATTTTTGGCATTTTAATATCTCCAGACTTATATCTCACAAATAATTGAGTCAAATTTACAATTATCTTGACAAAATCCGCATTTAATACATTTGTTTTGATCTATTATATGGGGTTGTTTCGGTTCTCCCACTATTGCCCCCTCAGGGCAATTTATTTTACATACCCCACATCCTGTACAATTTTCAGGATCTATTTTATATGTTAATAAAGCTCTACACACTCCCGCAGGGCATTTTTTATCTTTTATGTGAGTAATATACTCATCCCTGAAATATTTCAACGTAGAGAGGACGGGATTCGGTGCGGTTTGTCCGAGACCACATAATGAGGTAGCTTTTATTACATAAGCAAGTTCTTCAAGCAATTCAATAGATTCATCATCTGCTTTACCTTCAGTTATATCAGTTAATATTTCAAACATCCGCTGAGTACCCTCTCTGCATGATGAACATTTCCCGCATGATTCACCTTGTAAGAAATTTATAAAGTATCTGGCAAAATCAACCATGCAGGTATCCTCATCCATTACAATCATTCCGCCTGAGCCCATTATAGAACCTGCTTGTTTAAGCGATTCATAATCAATCGGTAAATGAAAGTGTTCTAGTGGAATACAGCCACCGGAAGGACCACCAGTTTGTATCGCCTTTATTTTCTTACCATTAACCGCTCCACTACCAATATCAAAAACAATCTCTTCTATGGTAATACCCATAGGCACTTCAACTAATCCTGTATTCTTAACATTTCCTACAAGTGAGAAAATTTTTGTACCTTTACTCCTTTCAGTTCCGATATTTGCGTACCATTCTGCTCCTTTTTCAATAATTTTGGGTATATTCGCCCATGTTTCCACATTATTTATATTGGTAGGTTTGCCAAAAAGACCTTTTTCAGCAGGGAAGGGAGGTCGTTGGCTAGGATTACCCCTTTTCCCCTCTATAGAATGAATTAATGCTGTTTCTTCACCACAAACAAAAGCACCTGCACCACGAGTAATTTCTATATCAAAATCAAACCCAGAATTGAGAATATTTTTACCAATAAATCCCATTTCTCTTGCATTGTTAACATTTATAGTAATATTTTTTACAGCAAGTGGATATTCATCGCGAACATAAACCCAACCTCTGTTAGCACCTATCGCATAAGCACCAATTATCATACCTTCGATAATTAGTTGTGGATTGCCTTCTAATAGATTCCGATCCATGTAAGCTCCAGGATCGCCTTCATCAGCATTACAAATTATATATTTAATATCACTTTTTTGGTTACTGGCAATTTCCCATTTTATTCCTGTAGGAAATCCGGCTCCACCTCTACCTCTTAATCCAGATTTCTTTATTACTTCAATGATTTCTTTCGGTTGCATTCTTAAAGCTTTAATAAGTCCCTTATAACCCCCAATTGCTATGTAATCTTCGATGTTTTGGGGATCTATAACTATATTGCTGGCTGTAAGTATCCGTTTCTGGAGTTTATAAAACGGTATTTCATTAATATAGGGATATTTTATGCCATTCTCGCTAATAACTAAATTATCGAGTATCTCTTCATTTAATATAGACTGGATAATATAAGGTGCATCCTCGGGTTTTAAGTTCTTATAGAAAACTTTTTCAGGAAATATTATAACATTGGGTTCTGCAGCACAGAACCCATGACATCCTGTTGATTTTAATTCAATCTGATCTTCATACCCTTTAACGGCTTGTTTTAATGCTTCTTCAAGCACTATTGAACCACTTGCATGACCACATGTCCCCGAAGAGATAGAGATGGTATGTGTATTCGAATTTTTCCTCCCATTAAATTTCTTGCTTAACTCTTCATACTCATTAATCGAATGCAATTTAATCATCGATTTACCTCTTGAGTTCTTCGATTAGTTTAATTACCTTCTTGGGCGTCATCTCCCCATAATATGCATCATCTATTAAAACCATAGGTCCTATAGCGCAACAACCAAGACAGCTAACTATTTCAAAAGAGAATTTTTTATCTTTCGTAATTGATCCTGGTT
>JAEOTL010000368.1 GCA_016839845.1 Promethearchaeota archaeon | reverse complement strand
GAGGCGTGGCTATTTATGGATTTGCTGTTTCATGGATTTTAATTGTTCTTGCTAATATTCTCATAATGAAGGGAAAAGAAGCAAAAAATTGGCTAAAAGCATTACCTATGTTTCACGCATCGCTTTTGATCTACATTTTATCGATGATAATAGATTCTGCGTTCCAGATTTGAGGAATTACACCAAATTTTTAATTAATTCTTTTTTATTTCTATTTATTTCTTGCCAAAACAAATTTACAAGATAGCATTATATATTGGAGAAGCTTTAATTCTTGTATAGAAAAGGGTAAATTATGTCCAAATATAAAGTAGCCATCATCCCACAAGAAAAATACGATAGGATCGAAATAGCGAGTAAGATAGGAACATATTTAGACGATCAAAATATCGATTTTACAAATAAAACCATATTTTTGAAGCCATCTTTTGTATTCCCTGTGAGCGATCAAGATAGAACTATAGCAGTTAACACAAACACAGCGTTAGTAGCTGGAGTAGTACAGGCGTTTTCAGAGCGAAAAACGCGGAGTGTAATCATAGCAGAGCACAGAACTATGGGAAGAGCGAGATATGCATTTTCAATGGTGGGAATAAAAGAAGCAGTTAAAAACATTCAATGCGTAAAATTCTGTTATTTAGACGAGAAGAGAACTCAACGAGTAGTTATCGAAAATCCGTTCATTAAAGGGAACGAGATTAAATATCCTAAGATATTACTTGATGAGACAGTTGATTATTTCGTGTCATTGCCAAAATTAAAGGGAAATAATTACGCAGGAATTACATTGAGCATTAAAAACAATCTTGGATTGATCTCTAAGAAAGAACGATTAAAACATCACGATGATCTCCTTCATGAACACTTAGCGGATATCACACTAATCCGTCCGCCAGACCTCATTATTACTGATGCTGTTGTGTCAGGAGAAGGGAATGGTCCTGCTGAAACCGATCCTGTAAAAACTAACATGTTAATCGTAAGTGAAAATTGTTTAGCCGCCGATATTACTTGTTGTTATTTAGTGGAAAAAGATCCAGGAGAAATCAGGCACATTAGGCTTCTTTCCGAAAGAGGAATAGGACCATTAGATATCAACGAGGTGGAAATAAATAATAAAGATTATTTAGATTCCAAAAGAAAGAAGTTTAATGAACCCGATTTAGACCTAAATGTTCATCCCGGACTCAAAATCTATAAAGGCAAGAACATCTGCAATCAAGGGTGCGTTGCTTTTATTCGTTCTTATTTGGATTCTTACGGCAGAGGTTTAGGATGGGATGTTCTAAGTGGTATGACGATTATTGTAGGAAAGGATCACGAAATTCCCGACGAAGAACTCAAAAAATTAGAAAAAAAGAAAACCGTCGTATATGGCGAATGTGCTAAAAAGTTTAAGAAATACGGAGTATATTTTAAAGGATGCCCTCCCGATTATATCAAAGCAATATTTAATATCTCTCTTAAGACAAAATTACCTAATAGTCCTTATTTTCAATATATCTCTTACCCAAAATTAATAAAGACTTGGATTATTTACTTACTCCAAAGAGTAATTAGATTTTAAAATTAGATTGCAATTATTAAAGTATTTTTGATACTCATAATGAACAGACGCAAATTAAATGAAATCGAATACTTAAACTGGCTTATTGGACAGCCTTACAATAATTCTATGGCTATTACAATTAAGGGGCATTTACAAAAAGAAATTCTACGAAAATCTCTAGAGAAAGTCCAAAAAAAGCATCCTATCTTACAAGCTCGGTTAGACGTGAATAAAGAAGGACAACCTTATTTAATTTGGGGAGTAGATGGTCCGATTCCAGTAGAAATTATACCCCGAACAGATGATGATCATTGTAAAAAAATTGTAGATGAAGAATTTAATATTCCATTTGAAACAGGATTTAATTGCGTTACCCCATTAATTAGAGTGAAATTGTTAATTTCTGAGTCTGTGTCAGATTTAATTATAACTATAGCCCATGTTATAGGTGATGGTATGTCATTGGTATATCTTTTCCGAGATCTTATTTTTTTCATGGTGAATTCTAAGAAAAGAATTAAACCCCTTAAAGTTATAATGAATGCTGAAGACATTTTACCATCTTATTATCGGAAAAAGATACCTAAAACTGCGAGAAAATTCAAAGCACTGGTATGGCTTATTAAAAAGCTCATAACCTTTCGAAATCTTTTGCGGAAACTCAGAAAAAAAGGGTCAATAAAAAGCGATAAGAAGCAGAGGCGTTTTATAACTCGAGATTGGGTATTACCTGAAGAACAAACTCAAGCATTAATTAAAAAATGTAAAGAAGAAGGAGTTACGGTACATAGCGCGTTATGCACAATATTTCTATCAGATTTTCCTGCTATATATAATCCTGTTAATTTAAGAAAGAAATTAGCATATCCCGTTGGAGAGTCAGTGGGTATGTATGCAGGCAGATTAGAGGTTAAGGTAAAATATAAAAAAAATTCATCATTTTGGAGTATTGCTCGATTATATAATAAAAAACTAGTAGAAGGGCTAAATAGTGATAAACTATTTAAAGTTTTTAAGTTAATTACAAGAACAGTTCCATTTGAGTTATTCGAAGAGTTAATGTCATTAGATACAGAACAAAGTAGTAGAATTTGGATCACAAATCTTGGCTCGCTTGATAAATTCAATGAATTCATCGCATCTAAAGGATTCATTATAAAAAATTTGTATGGAGGTGTAACACCTACGTACGAAGCAATTTTTGTTCCTGTCTTTACAATAGATAAGAAAATCCATTTTCAGTTGCATTGTTTAACACCGCCTCATACTGAAGAAGAAATCGAGAAATATATTAGCAATAGTCTTAAGCAGTTAGAAAGTGCACTTAATAATTAAGGATTCGAGATAGTTCTAATTTTATAAATATTCCTTAGGAATTAGGAGTTTATACTCCTACTATTGAGTAAAAAGTTTATTTTCCCTTCTCCTTTTCTTCCAAATACCTTAAATAGTCGAGTTCTTTTTTCTCGTGAATTTTGATCAATTCTGCTTTTTGAGCGAGCCATTGAGGGCCATCTAAGGGATAGAAAAGCATCACAATCCCACTAAATATTAAAAATACTGAAGGAATTAGCGAGAATCCAATCATAATACCCATTTGAGCCGATGAATTTTGCGTCGTCTGTTGCGAATCG
>JAEOTL010000367.1 GCA_016839845.1 Promethearchaeota archaeon | reverse complement strand
GGTTGAAAAGTTGAAAACTCCATTTCCTGTCCCTTGGTTAAATAATATGAGCGTTGAAATTGTTTGGACTGCTTAGTTCAGGTCCTATTATGACGATTATGCTGTCTGTGAAAATCGGTGTTGAATATAACTCTTAAACTGAATTGCAAGCAGGACAAAAATTGCAAAAATGGCAATGATGAAATTGCGGCGCAGGCTTTTCAGTGATTCTCCCTGTTCATGCTGCTCACCTCCCATGGTGAATGTCAATCCCGGATATTCCTGCTGAAGCAGAGGGATGGCCGTTGTCATTAAATCCTAATTTATATTATTTTTTACAAGCGTCCAATCAGCCGGTTTTTTTCTCAACTTTAAGTCATTCAAGGAACAAGGGAGAATAAGTAGCTCCTCACATAAGAAGATAAGAAGAACACTGATCACAACAATAGAGATAATTTTCCTGATCTTACTTAGGCTGCCAGAGGTAAATAGGAGGGGCAAAAAAGCGATCGAAGTGGTTAATATGGTTATTGATTAATCGCTCTTTTACGGCAAGATATCATCCGTCTTTCTGAAATATTGCATCAAATATAGGTCTGCTAATTCTGAAGCTAACGGATCTTAATCGATTATAGAGAACTTTCAAATCATTTACAACAATCTTCTCACCATCAATTAGATACTTTATAAGACCTAATGAACCGATAACTTCTAATCCAACTCTTCTTGCTTGGCAACGTGCAGCATTATCATCTAACACAATAAAATCTGGCTCTATTTCGACTCCAAGTGTAATTGCCTGGGATTCTCCAACATCTAAATACTTATTCAGTTTCTTAAATAGCTTCCAGTGAGAAATCTGCTTCTTGATAATCTTCTTTGAAATAAGCAATTCTCCAACCTTGACTTTTACTTCATCGTTTTTCTTATTTATTTCTTTTAAAACTGCATCTGGTACATAACATTCATTAAAGATAGAGAGAACGTTATCAATATATTCTAATTTTGTTAAAAATATAATTGGTGATGTATTGAATACGGCAATGGATTTAGCCATGATTATCTTTAAATTTTCTTTCTGTTTTGATATCAGTATGGTCTAAATATGAAAATTCAACCCCTATATTATCTAACATTTCAAGTAAAGTTTCACGGTTCACTTCTAATATTTCACTTGCCTTTCCAAGACTAATTAAACGAGTAGTCAAAGCACCAATCACAGCGATAAATTTCTCTTTTTTGATCATATCCTTAAAATAAGGTACTTGTTCAATAATGTCCTCTTTGAGCAACATGTTGTTATCCTCCAGTAAAAAATAAGAAACGCTTAAACTCTACATAATATAAATTTTGTTTATAGTTTGACGCGAAAGTAGCCGGAAATTAGAAGAAAATTAAAAAAAGTCGGCTCCTCTCCCCGAATTGGGATTTCAAGCGCACTTAATTAGAATTATACTATTTTTTTATTATTAAACCAAACTTTAAATGAACAGCCTCCCTTAACTTCTGAAGCTATAGATGTAAAAAACGGGTATTCTATTTGTGTGAATCTTGATTTCTTAACATAAGGTTTTCGTTTTGTACACGCCGACCAAATTTTAAGTATTTATAGAGAATATATTTTTCCTGATGTCATATACGATGATTTAGGCGAAAAATATAAATTTTCTGATTATGTGTTTAATAGGGAAATGATAGTTAATTTTTTTTACACACCGGTGCCTGAACCATCAAGTTGTTTTTTTCTTCTTTTTCGGCGTTTTAGGACTTGCCGCCATAAGAAAAAAGAAAAAGGGACATGGCATCCCTGTTTAATCCTAACTCCGTCCCTTCTTGCTAACTCTCTGATTAGATCTTAAACTAATAAACTAACTCCGTCCCCTAAGACTCTTAAGACTCTTGACTCTTGATTACATGCGGTTATTCTTCTCGTATTTTGAATCCTTACCTCACCTCTACTTTTTGACATTGATTTTTAAGATGTTGTATTATTCTAAAAAACTCAATATCATTTTAATCATAAAATCTAGGTTTAGAGAAAATGAAAATTAATAAACTTAATATCTCTGCTGCCCAGAAAAAGGCATTACAGGAATCTTGGCATCGTTTAAAATCTGCTTATCCAATAAAAAAGGTGGTGATTTATGGCTCCGTTGCCCGAGGTGATGCAACAGCGGAATCGGATATAGATATGTTAGTTATTACTAAAAAAAGAATGAATCATAGACAAAGACTTGCCATGTGCGATATTATCTTTGAAGTAAACCTTACTTACGGAACCACAATCAGCATTCTGGTAGTGGATTGGGAAACCTGGCAAACAGGTTTATGGGCGGTTTTACCTATTAAACGAGAAATCGAGAGTGATGGAATCCCTTTATGAAATCCAATGAAAAGTACATAGAAATAGCAAGGTATTGGATTGTTAAGGCAAAAGAGAGTCTGAAATCAGCTCATCTCGAATATGAGCAGAAGCTATTGAGTTTTGCTGCTAACCGTTTATATTATGCAGAATTTTATGCTGCAAGTGCACTTTTGGCTAGTCGTGGACAAAGCTATGGAAAACATAGCGCCGTTCGAGCTT
>JAEOTL010000366.1 GCA_016839845.1 Promethearchaeota archaeon | reverse complement strand
TTATGCTGGTATTAAATTAAGAAGAGTAGGCAATGGAACATTATTCAATAATATTGTCATTAATAATATTGACTATGGGATACGTTTGGATTATAGCGATAATAACCAGATTTCAGGAAATAATGTAAATAATAATCAGAATCATGGAATCCATTTATACTATAGCGAAAATAACGATATTTTAGGGAATAATGTAAGTGATAATATTCGTGATGGAATTTATCTCGATGAAAGCCATGATAACTATATTTCGGGAAACACAATAAATAATAATGGAGGTAACGGTATCAGTTCTCGATGGTATGATAATAGTAATTTTAATATAGTAACAGCAAACACTGCGAATAATAATGCTGGTACTGGAATCGAATTAAGTTTTTCGTCTTACTGCACTGTATCAGTAAATGATGCGAATGGTAACGGAAATTTTGGAATTAATGTGAATGGTTATGACAATCTAATTTCAGGAAACACTGCAAATAATAATTATTATGGGATACGATTAGATAGATGTCATAATAGTGATGTACGTCAGAATACTGCAAATTATAATACTCAATCTGGAATCTGGGTATCAGAAGGATCTAATAACGCAGTTTCAGAGAATGATGTTATCAATAATGATGGTAATGGGATATCTGTTACAGGTTATGATCATTCTATTTCAGGGAATACCGTTAATTACAATGAAGTCGGGTTATTTTTATTGGATTGTGATGATATCGAGATCACAGGAAATACGATAAGTAATAGTGATATTTATGGGATTCATGTAATAAACAGCTTTACAGTTTCAATCACGATAAACATATTTAACAACAATCCCGTTGCGGTTTATATATATAAATCTGACGCAGACCTTTCAAATAATACTTTTAATGGTAATGATGTTGATGTGAGGGAATTTACTGAACCTCCATTTCCTTATGCAATTGTAATAGCAGCAGTGGTTATTGTTTTTGGATTGTTAATTGGTGGGATGTTCATAGCTAGAAGAAGGACCTCTAGACCCAGAACCAAAACTTCTTTACTTGATAAATATAGGGAACGATTCCTTGAAACTGGACAACCTATAAGAGAATTAAGCCCTATGACTGAAATTAAATCAGAATTAGAATCTTTACATGAAGTAGAAGATTCACTAACCTTACAAGATGAATTAAAGGTGGAATTGAGTGCCGGACAGTTAAGATCTAAATATAAATATACAATTGAGAAAATTAGAGAAAATGTTCATAGTCAAAATTACTTTATGACTCTAAGCGGTATTGATCAAATCCTTGTACAATTCGAGAAATTTAATCTTAAAGAGAGAACAGAATCTCAGGACGCTTATTTAGAAAAACTCTTAGAACATGCTACTAGGTTTTGCGAAAAGGATAGAGTGGCCTTAATTAATGAGGTTCATGTTAAAAAAGCTTTTAAAGAGATATATAGAATGGAACCAGATTTGATGAGAAAAGTCCAGTCTGCTGAGCAAATTGAAATGAGAGAACCTGAGGAACAACTAACAGAAGAACCTGAGGAGCAACCAGCAGAAGTAGAAGTCTTACAAGAAGAGGAAATAGAAGAAAAAATTGAAGTCGCACAAGATGAATTGGGACAACATTTGAATATTGATCAGGTAAGATCTAGATTTGGAAAATATAAAAAAGAAATTGATAAAATTAGAGAGAAAGTACACAGTCAAAATGTATTTATTAACTTAAAAGGTGTAAATGAAGTCATTAATTCAATTGAAAAAATAAACCTAAAAAAGAGAGACGAATTTCAGGATGAATATTTAGAAAAACTACTTAATTATGCAATTAGATTTTGCGAAAAGGGTAATGAGAACCTAGTGAATGAGAGTCATATTAAAATGGCATTTCAAGAGATAAATAGAACTGAAGTAGATTTAATAAGAAAAATCCAATTTATTGAAGAAATTAGTGAAGAAATTAGCGTAAGTGCTCCAGAAGAATTACCCTTAGAGGAAGAAGCTGTAGTAGGAGAAGAAGTTGCAGTGAGTGCCCCAGATGAACAAGTAGATGAATTCGAAATCACACCAGAAGAACTACCTAGTGAAATTGAAGAATTATCAATAGAAGAAACATTACCAGAAGAAATAGTAGAAATTGAACCAGAAGAACCACCAGAAGAAATTATACCACCTGAACCTCAAATAACTAATTGTCCTTTCTGTGGATTGGTATTTGACGAAGCACCAACCTTCTGCCCTCAATGTGGAATGATATTTAAGAAAAAATAAACTCCATTATTATTTTTTTTCGTTTGGACAAAAACTTTTTATAAAAACTAATCAATTACATAATTAGACTTTTTTGTAAAGTCTAATATAATACGATTCCAATTAAATTGAAAGTCTAAAAAATCAAAAGGTGAATAATTTGGTAATAGTTATGACTACTGCATGGCTTCCCCATGCTAAAGCTTCACAGGCAGGAAAATTGTTCTTGGAAGCCTTAAAAAAATTCCCAGATGATAGATCGCTGGCTAAAAATCTTTTAAATAACGCTGTTACAGCAACCAAAGAAGGATACAAGGTTGTAATTGCTGATGAAATCAAAGAGGGAAAACTCAAAGAATATATAGCCCAAGCAAATAAGCAACTCATATTTTTTGCTGAAAATATGGAAGGGTACAAATATGAAGTCGAAGTTATGTCCTCACTTGTGGAAGCAATGGCAATTTTAGGGCTCAAAGTACCTGAAGAGTAGGTATTTTTATTATGTTTTAAAACTAACTAACTTCTTTTTTTTTTGAATCAGGAAATCGATAAAGAGAATACTATAAAATGAACTCCTAAACTTAATCTTTTGATAATTGATAAGTTTTACCTGTTTTAAGAAAGGCTTTGAAGTTTTCTGGCCTGCAATTGGGAGGAACTTCGCAACCAGATCCTAAAATATGCCCTCCATCACCCCCAAGTTTGTCAATAAGTTTTTTAACGTAATCTTCAACTTGTTTTGGAGTTCCTATAGAGAATAGAGAAGCACTGACATCACTCATAATACATAGATGATCTTTAAGGATTTCTTTAGCTCTAAAAATATCTGTAGTACCATCAAGGTCAATTATACATGAAGCTCTTGGCAGTTCCTTAAAATAATGGATATTTAAATCCCAACAATAGTCAAGATGAAACCAAGGTATAATCCCTTCATCATTTAAGCCTTCTACTATTCTTTTAGTATATGGCCACCAGAATCGTTCAAAGATTTTCAAGGGATAAATTGCTCCTTCTGCTCTCTCTTCAGGTAGAAAAACCACATTACCACCACTAAGTTTACACTGTTTTATAACCCGCCGTATATATTCATCTGTCATTGTATCAAGTGCAGCCTCAACCATTTCAGGTTTATAATAGAGATCTTGAGTGAATTTGAGCATTGATCGACTTAGTGAAAGAGTAAAAAAGGGATGAAGCCGAAAGGCTCCTAATCTTATTCCAACTTTTCTTTTTATAATCCATTCTCTCCCCACCTTCATCATGAGTTCCATGAATTGTTTTCTAGTATTATCTACATCCTCGGGTGTCCAGTCAGTGATCCGATAGATATACTCACTTAAAACGAATTTTGACCAACCAATATCGGCAACAGTTTTATAATCTTCTAATTTCATCCACTCTCCTTCATCATACTGCACAAAATAGTTATCAGGTAATTCTTGTCCCGGTGTCTTAACTTTAAACCCTCCTAATATATAAGTCGATTTAGCAAGGGGAAAGTTTGTGAATCCGTCCCAGCCTCCAAACTCATCAAAAAATTTAAGCATTATCTCAAGGCCTTTAATTGGATATTTGTTCATCTCCACTGTATTTAAACCATAATATGTCGCAGCTAAGTTCATACCCATAAGAGGATTAATTGGCACTCGATCTGGCTTTTCTAGATTTATCGCAGCTGTCATTCTCTCTTTTGGAGTCATAAATTCTTCTCTCATTTTTAAAACCCTCCTTTAGCTTTAATAGCATCCAAACAATACTGAACACCTTCCATAGCGTCTAAAGTTTGAAAATCAGCTCTAATATAATCTTTCACAAGTGTAGTTGTGATACCTCCACCCACCATTATTTTCAATTGATCACGAAGTCCAGCTTCTTTCAATTTATCAACTACATATTTCATTGGATCAAAGGTTGTGGTCAGAAGCGCGGAAAATCCAAGAAAATCGGGTTTGATTTCTTTTACTTTCTCAATAACTAAATCTGGATTGACATCTACGCCTAAATCATAAACCTCAAAACCTTCTAATTTAAGAAGAGTATTAAGGATATTTTTACCTAAATCATGAATATCTCCTTGCATTGTAACAAGTATTATTTTACCTTTAATATCTCCTTCTGTTGGTTTTCCACCTAAATAAGGTTCAATTAATTCGGATACTTCTTTAAAAAGATCCCCTGAAAGCATTAATTCCGCAAGAAAATATTCCTTATTTTTATATTTATCACCAATCAGTTCCATACCTTGCTTACATTCCTCGAATATCTTCATTGGATCTTCTCCTTGATTGAGGCGATCTCTTACTTCAGATAAAACCTTATCACGTTCAAGCTCAATTAGATTTTTAGTTAATTGTGATGACATTTTATTTCACCCATAATAGAATTGAAATATCTAAATGATTTTTTTAGTATTAAATACTACTTCAATATTTAAGAAACTTATCACATTTACAAAAACAATACAACTTTAAAGAATAAATAACAAAAAAAAGAGAAAGAAAAAATAAATTGAAAAAGCA
>JAEOTL010000365.1 GCA_016839845.1 Promethearchaeota archaeon | reverse complement strand
TGGGAAGCTCTAAACAACTCAGTTAAAACCAGCGAGATGCTGGAACTCGACAAGCCCCCCGTTCTCAAAACAGTGATCGATGAAATCTTTACTTTGTAATATTTTTCGCTATTTTTTATTGATAAAAGATCTCATTTACTACATCACCCAGAGAAGAGGGATTTTTCAGCGTTAGCATCTCACTTGTTTCTATTGAACGATTTAATGTGTCCCAAATTTCAGTTTTCCATTTGATTGCATCAGAAAAACGAGATAACTTCTGAAGGGCAGAATATGATTGTCCTCTAATTACATAACAAATTAAAAACGATTCAACTGGTTTTATTAAGATAACGTTATTGCCAATTTTTATACGATCTATGGATTCAGAAAAGATCTCACCACTAAAAGAATTAAAGGCAGACATGAATGAACCAAAAAGATCTTCAAAGTTCCAATTATCGACGAATGGGTGATTTAGATATGAGATACCATCTCGTCCCATTATAAGAAGTAGAATTGGTTCTTCTTCAACCATTTCTGGAGGATCTAAACTGCGTTTTCCCTGTAACTGTTCTAAGGTAATATCTAATGAAGCTAAGTTTATTCTCTCCGTTACAGAAGCTTTCTTCCTCTCAATTTGTTGCAATTCATCAACCAGCTCTAGTAATCTATCATGTTCACTTGATATTTGACGAGCTAAGAGTTGAAGACCATTTTCTTCAGCAATTCGTTGAGCCTGAGTTAGATACTGCCTTGTTTCTCCCATATTTAGCTGAAGTAAAGATATTTTTCCCAGTAGTAACACTGCATATGCTTGAAGTGAGAAAGAATTCATATGTTTTGACTCATTCAATAATCTTTCAATTAGTGGACGGATCTCGTCTATGATTTCCAAATCCTTAAAAATGTCTAATTCTTGAAGATAAAGATCACAGAGTTCTATAATTGGTAGTATATGAGGTGCTGATGTACCTGAGCTTGTAGTTAAACCCCATCGCCAAATTGCGAACTCGTCTAATTCAATTAATTCCTTTAAAACCATCTCAGCTTCGGCTCGATCGCGGATCCGTTTATTCGATTTTAAAACCAGAGCCACCGAAAGTTTATACGGTGGGAAAACCTTCAACGCATGTTCATTAGTAATATTTTCTTTCTCAAGATACTTCTGAAAGCGTTTTAAATATTCTTGTGCGACCAAATAATCACCTTTAACTATAAAGATTTTAACGAAACGGTAGTATATTTCACATAAATATGCGGGAACATTTAGTTCCTCTCTTACCTTCAAACTCTTTTTATAATATTCAACTGTTAAATCAAAATCTCCTCTTTGGTAGTGTATATCTCCAATTTGAGAAAATGAAAATGCTCTTATAGATTTTAACCCAAATAAATTCGATTCCTCAGTACTATCAAGACTTAGGTTATGATATTTCAATGCCAACTCTAACTCTCCCTTTTCTGTATAAAAATTTCCTAGAAGGGCAAAAATGTGAGGTTTCAAAAGCAATAGCCTAGAATTATTATACTTATCAGTAATCTCTAAATTCTTTTTTAAATATTTGATAGCATGATCCAAATCACCTTCATCCCAATAAAATAACCCCTTCATGAAATGCAATAATGATTTACCTATATCAATCTCAGAAGGAGGGTATCGCTTTGCACTTTTAAGTAAATTTGCTTCATCCTCAATAACCTTCCAACTTTTAATTTCCCCAAAATTTACCCAAGAAACTGATATTAATGTAAGCCACTCACTTAAAATTGCATTGATCGTTAATGGTACATATCCCAGATTTCTACTTCTCCGAGACACTCCCCTATATGCTCTAAGTGCTTTTTCATATCTCCCCCCTAATCCATAAGCTAAACCTTTAACCAACTGCAATGAAAGTCTCTCTTCTTGAGTAAGACTTTCTTCTTTATTAAGCTCACCAACCAGCTGGAAGACTTCTTTGATTTTTCCCTTGTATAATAACTCGGAACCTTTATCTAATTTTTCAAGAATCGACTCCGGCATTTCTTCTCTTCATTTTCTATAAGTTTACATAATC
>JAEOTL010000041.1 GCA_016839845.1 Promethearchaeota archaeon | reverse complement strand
TACTTATAGTACCTTGAGAATCAATTATGCCAATAGTTAGGGGATACATCCCTTCATTTTTCCATTTATGTTTTAGAGATGATTCTTCTGATGTGAGTTGGGAATCACCAAAATCATAGAAATAAGTGAGATTTTCAATATCTTCCCTTATTCCCTTATTAAGCTCGAAAAGATTCTCAATACTAATCACGACTTCCTCATCTTCAAACACTTGATATGAAGGAGTAATGCTAATATTAAATTGAAGCATATCATTTTGTATCACTAACTCACAAGATTTAGCATATTCTCTTCCTAGATGGTCCCATATTTGTAATTTTGGAAAATATTTTCCTTGTAGCAAGTAGCTATGGTTCATAATTTTAAAATGCGTTCCCTTTTCTTGATTAAAATGATTGAGTATTGTTTCTACATTTCCATCACCCCAATTTATGACAGCTTGTGGAACAAAACCTATAATTTCCCATTTAAAGGTAATTGGGTAACCCGTTCGAAACGTATCATCTTCCTCCTCAAGTGAAAAATCTACTATTTCGTAATTAAAATCTGGATTAGGATTGCTAACGAAATATGAAATTAGAATAATAATAATAATTGTGTATGCTCCGACTGTAATCTTGTTTACTGGGAGTTTTTTTAGGAATTGTCTTATTCGATCGAAATTCATTATTAATGTTTGGTCTTTTTTTGAATGTATTTCTCAGGCTATTTAAAGAAAAAATAGATAAAAGTGTACAAAAGGCTTTTAAGGAAACCATTCTTCCTTATTTTTAATCTTATAGTTTTTACGTTTACTGGAGATGTCCAATATTTCACTCCCCGAGGATTTAGAGCAAGTAGACCAACTAATAAATGAAGCTCAGATTGAGCAAGCTCTAAAAACTCTTGCTAAATTCGAAGATCAGGCCTCATTCCAATCATTAAGAGGAAATGTTGATAAAGCATTAGCAGTGCAACAGAAATGTATGGAATTTTATGAGAAAATTGGGATAAAAAATTTAATTGCGAGGAGTTATAGGAATCTTGGGGGTACTTACCTTCAAAAGGGTGATTTTGACAAGGGCTCAGAATACGGAATGAAGAGTTTACAGCTTTGGGAAGAAGAGAATAATAAACAAGGTATTGCTGCTGGTCTTTGCTTTATGGGTAATGTTTATAACTATAAGGGAAAACTAGATCTTGCTATAGACTTCAATAAACAAAGTTTATCTATTCAGGAAATCTTACCTATAACAAGAGTCACTGCTTTATATCAATTAGGAGTAACTTATTATTGGAAGGGAGAACTACACCAATCTATAAAATATTGCAAAAAAAGTCTCGAACTTGCTGAGAGTCAGAAGATTACACATCTAATAACTCTCAATTTAAATCAGCTTGGAGTAGCTTACCAATATTTGGGCGAGAATGAGACTGCAATAGCGTTTCTTGACCGTGGCCTTGAATTGGCGGAAAAAATTGAATTTACCCTTATAATAGGGATGTCTTTAATTACTCTAATACTCTTATACGTTTCAATAGGATCTCTTCCTCAAGCTCAAGGCTATTTAAAGCGTTTACAAATAATTTCAGAACAGAAGAAGACAAGTCAATACCTTAAGCACACTTATATGGCATCAAAGGCATTAATCCTAAAATTAAGTGGAAGATCGAGAGATCGTGCTGAAGCAGAGTCTTTACTGAAAGGTGTTATTGAAGACAATATTTCCAACCCTGTAATTTATCTTGCGGCTTTAATGACTTATTTAACCTTTCTTCTTGAAGAACTAAGATTATCCAATAGTTTAGAAGTGTTGGATGAATTAAATCCGTTACTCACTCGCTTTCAAAATATTACAGAAAAAACTCACTCGTATATGTTTTTAGCTACAAGTAAAATTTTTGAAGCAAAGCTGGCATTAATCCAACTGGAATTTGACAAAGCAAAAAGATTATTAACAGAAGCACAACATGTCGCTGAATTGCGTGGGTTCCTCCTAATTGCCCAGATGATCTCGACGGAGCACGATCTTTTACTAAGACAACAAAATATGTGGGATGAAATTAAAAAAACTGAAGCACCTATAGCTGAGAGAATAGAGTTAGCCTCTTTTGATGCTTTTACAGATCAGATGCGAGGTATACGTGCAGTAGATCCTCCCGAATTGGTCAATGAAGAGCCAATATTACTCCTTATTATGGATGACAGTGGAATCCCATATTTTAATCATTCGTTTGAAAGTGATTGGGACACTGAGGGCATTTTCAGCTCGTTTATGTCAGCATTTAATACATGGAGTTCTGAGCTATTTTCAAAATCAATTGATCGTATCCGAATCGGGGAAAACACTATCCTCATCAATCCAGTTGAGCCTTTTTTGGCGTGTTATGTCATTAAGGGGCAATCTTATCCCGCGTTGCAGAAATTAACACGCTTTACTGAAACTATAAGACAGAATTCAGAAATTTGGGAAGCCCTCAATAAGTCAGTCAAAACAAGCGAGATGTTAGAACTCGACAAGCCCCCCGCGCTCAAAACTGTAATTAATGAAATTTTTACTTAAAATTCGAGACGAGTGCCCCCGTATAAGACGGGCTTGGTGAGATAGGGGTGTACGTAGGAAGCTTTCGGGCGACCTATTTAGCCCGCTATTCTCAACCGCACGAGTGTGTGGCAGTCGAAAGAGGATCTAAGGATTCAGGCTTAGAGTCTGAGGGTTTAGAGCGTATAACGGGATGGTAAGTAAGGGATTGAGTGAGAAGCAAGGTGGTGGAGTATGTTTATGAGCGGATTTTCAAAATTTTTAATAATTAATCATTGGGAAGCCCCAATCGTTATTCCAAGTAGAGGGATGGAATGAAAAATGTATCGAACATTTCTGAAGGTTTTTTAGGATTCAAATTTTGAGTCTAGGAGTTGTTTTTTAGCTAGAGGTTTAGCTAGTTTGGGGGTTCGCGTTTCCTAATGATGAGAGGGTCGATTTGTTCGACAATCTGATTCTACGGGCAGAGGGCATAGATGGGAGCTGACATCGTGCTGAGGGGGCTTATCCCGCTTTAACTACATTTCTTTATTTTTTTAATTTGTGTAAATTTGTGGAAAGGTAAATTCATCTATTTAAATTACATTTAAATAGGCATTGAACATACATTAATATACCCATTAAATAAATATTTGAGGTGAGAGAATGGCGATTTTTATAGTTCTTGGTAATTTTACTCAAGAAGGTATTACTAAAATTAAGGAATCTCCACAACGTTTTGAAGCAGCAAAAAATTTGACTGAGTCCCTTGGAGGAACCATTAAGGAGTTTTATTATACTATGGGACGTTATGACTTTGTTTCGATACTTGAAGTTCCCAGTTCTGAGACTATGATGACAGGGCTCATGACTCTTGGAGCATCGGGTGCGATAAGAACAGAAACCTTGCAGGCAATTCCGTTAGACCAAGGGGCAGAAATAATAAAGAATTTACCCTAAAGAAAATTATTCTTAACTATTTTTTTTTAAATTTAGGATAAGTTTTATTTTTTCTCTTTCTTATCCCGCTCTAAATTTTTATTTTATTTCTCTTATTTTGATATTTTTATCGAGAGGGGGAGTATATTCATGAGCAAAGATTTATTTTTCTTGGGGGTATTTTTTCTTATATTACTAGTATTGGACATGGTAAGTTTTATATAGGAACTTAGAATTTTGATGATCTATACAAAATTTTTTATCTAGAAAGAAAAATGATTGATACTGAGAAACCAAAAGAAGTTAAAGGTAATAAGTTATGGGTTGGATATACCTTGGTTACTATTGGAATCCTTATCATAGTAGGAGTCCTAGTTGGATATTATATCGAAGAAATAAATTGCCCAGGGTGGACTTGTGGCGGGATCCCACCATTGCATAGTGCGGGAGGCATGGGTGTTTTTGCATTAGCCTTATTGAGTTTAATTTTTATTATACCGGTTATAATTTATCCATATAGGAAACGTATAAAAAGGTCGGGAGGGTATTGTTGTATTTTGGTGCTTCTTTTTCCCATACTGGGGTATGGTCTGACCGGTTTAATGATACTTCATATTGTTGTAGGTATTAGTGTAGTTATTTTTATCGGATTTATTGGTTTTTATTTGGTGGCGAGATCGAGGCATAAGTTCGATAAGACGCAGGTCGTGGCTACACTTTAAATATGTTCATGAGCAAGTTTTTTTTATTTTTATTTAAATAGATCCAATGTTAGCTTGTTATGGTAAAAACCATAACAACGTTATCACTGCGATGATGATTGAGATAATGACAAGTATGCAAAAACACTTCGCAATTGAGTTAACAAACGATTTTGATTTTACTTTTTTTAGTTGGACACCGCAATTCATACAAATTACTTGGTCTCTTCCGATGGAAGAGAAAAAATCCGTTCTTCCGATGGGATTTCCACAATTATGGCAAATTAGTCCATGCGCTATTGGTTGAGAGGTTTGTTCAATTGGAGCTAGAGATTGACCATAGTTTGGGCATAGATTCCCGTCTGATTCTATTTTGGTACCACATGAAGTACAAAAGCTCATAATAACAACCTGAGATGAGATATTTGGATTTGTTATTTAGATTTATTTTGTTAATTATTAAAATTTTCTATATTTAAAAAATATTTTAATAGAATTTTTATGTTATTTAAATCATTGTTCATGAGCGGATTTTCTTTTTAATTTTTTATTTTATTATAATCTTTTCGAGTTTCATGGAATGGTAAATTCAGAGTCCAATTTGAATGAAATTTCCATTGAAAAATGATATAGCAATAGTATTAAAAACAATTTATGATTTAAAGTGATTATTATGGTTCAGAAAGAGATGATTAATGTTTATCCTATTAGGTATAAAGATAACAAATTAGAGTTTCTTATGATAAAAAGGGCTACACTGAGTTATAATTGGCAATGTGTATCTGGTTCAGTAGGGCATACTATGGGGGCGTTTGATCACCCAAAAGGAGAAACCCCTCTTGAGTGCGCAAAAAGAGAACTTTTTGAAGAAACAGGATACATTCCTGCTCTTTTACTCCCGTTAAATATTCCTAAAGAATTATACACAGAAAATGAAGAAGATGAAGGTGAGAAATCTCCTCCTCATCTTCAAGAAGAAGTAAAAGAGATTACATTTTATAATTTCATAGCTCGTATAGATCAACCTCAGGATCCAGTGTTGAATCCTGCTGAACACACAGATTGGAACTGGTGTAGCTTTGAAACAGCCTATAAGATAATAACGTGGGCAGTGGAAAAAAAATTATTAAGGTATGTCTATAATTACCTTATAAAAAATCCGTTATAATAGTAAGAATATTTCCAAATTTCCTTTGAAATTGAAATGGAAAGGTAAATTCAGCGTCTGATTTCAATGAAAATTCCTTTGAAAAGACAAAAAAAATTATTAATCGAACTTATAGTACAAAAGGCTTTTAAGGAAACATATCTTCCTTTTTTTTAATCCATTCAATGCAAACCGTACTATAATGGCAAAAGAGCTTCCAGAAGAATTAGCTCGTGCAAGGGAACTTATGGATCAAGCTAAATTAGATAATGCGCTTGAGATCATTGAAAATTTTGAGAAAAAAAGCGGACTCACAAATGAAGAAAAGCTATGGACTTTACTCTTAAAGGGATGGATATCTGTTTTTCAACAGGTATTTCGATGTGATGAAATATCCAATCGATGGAATTATGACAAATAAAATTGAAATGATAGGACCATTATATTTAATTGAGGATTTAAAATGAATCCAATTGAAAGATCAAAAATTATTAAGAAAGAAGCTGATGAAGTTCTAAAGAATATTAATCTTGTACAGCACTGTGAAAAAATTGGCAAAGTAACTTATACTGGAAGTTATTTTCTAGATTTAATGATGTATCCAGATATTGATCTATACTTACCTAAATCCAATATTAATGAAATACTTAATCTGGCAAAAAATTTTGCCCAATATGAGTCAGTTGAGAAAATTAGTTTTCGGAAGGGCATTCCCGGCCCATTAAGAAATGCCTTATATTTATCTCCAAGAGTTGAGGTAGGTAGTTGGGGACGACCATGGAAAATTGATATTTGGGCGGTTAATGGGAGAATTATTAATGAAAAGCAGGATGAGTTAATTGAAATAAAAAATAGGTTAACTAATGAGACAAGAAAATTAATTCTCGATTATAAGTATAGTGTGCTTACTGATGAGGGCAGAACTCCGATGTTTAGTGGCATTTTCATATATAGGGCAATTCTGAATGAAGGTATGACTGACTATAATGAAATTACAAATTATTTAAAAAAGAATGGGATAAAAACATAGAATGAAATTATAAATTTGGTATGAGTTTTATGAAAAAATCCTTATTACTATATTTTATTCTTTTTATATGCTCCGCATCATTTTGAAAATGATATTTATAATAATAGCTTTATTAACAATAATGCTGGCGGAATTCAAAGGCGGCTGAAGGTTGAGTGAGAAGCGAGAAGGGGGAGTATGTTCATGAGCGGCTTTTTCAAAATTTTTATAAAAACAATCCAATGTTAGTTCCATCGTAAGCTGAAAATAGTCATATAGGAATGAGAAGGGTATGTATCGATTTCTGATTGTGAGGTAGCGACGCGAGTCGTCTAGTTCCGGCTAATTGGGTATCCATATAGAGGGTATGCGTGTTCCAATGATGAAAGAGTTTAATCTGATTTCTAGATAATAACTAGCTGATAATGAGCTGGTGGGTGGTATATGAGAGGTCATGGATGCTGACATCGTGCTGAGGGTGCTATCCCGCTCTAACTGGATTTTTTATACTCTTTTTTTGATTTTTTTATATTAGAATTATGAAAAGGTAAATTCCACGTCTGATTTCAATGAAAATTCCATTGAAAAAACTAAACAAAAACTACAAACTCAATAAAACTTTTGATTGGATTTTAGGATTTCTTTTATTTTTTACTGAGAATTATTACTACTAATTATTCCAAAGAAAGTAAAGAACTGGAGTAGCGAAAAATCCTATTGCAAATCCTATCAGTGCTCCTTGAATCCCCCAATTAGTTCCAACTACTGCACCGATTCCCCCCGTAATAAGAGAAATTATTAATCCCACTATTAATTTTATTTTCGTTCTTTCTCTCCTTATTTCCCTTCCTTGCTGCATATTTTCTGCATATTCTTTTTTGATATTTTCTTTCTGAATCTTTTTGCATTCTTCAGAGCATGTGTTTCTGTATACACCCCACGGTCTGGTATATTTGTTATATTCTTTCCCACAGACGATGCAGGGTATTATTTTTATTTTAGCTTCTTTTTCTACTGCCATTATTAACACTATATTGGTGATGAATTATGAAAAAAAATTGCAATTGATTATTATATAGACTCATTTCCTTTATATAATTTTATTAGGTATAAGATGGGGTGGAGTATGTTCATGAGCAGATTTTATTTTTTCTTATTCTTGGCTTAGATTTATATTTTTAGGTATCTTAAGGATTACTTATGAAACCGAAAGAGAAGTTGTCTTTAGAGGAGAGAAATAAATCGGTTATACGTCGCTGGAATGATGAGATGTATGCGAATCGTCGTTGGGAGTTGATGCCAGAGCTTGCGGGTCCACATTATATCCGTCATGATTCAACGGGTACGTATACGGTCACGGTAGAAGAGCATATGAAAACAGTTAAGGATTTGTATGGAGGAACAGAGAGAATCCAAGAATCAGAGGAAGGAGGGTATGAGCTTATTGCGGAGGGAGATAAGGTGTGTATGCTTTCGTGGTTCAAGGGTTATCGCAAGGGTGGAGAGAGTGATCTTGATCTATATAATTGTTTACAACCTTTCCGAATTGAGGATGGGAAGATAGTGGAGACATGGTTTCTCTATTGAAATCGAAAGGTACATAAGTATTTTAATATTGTTTATGGATAAAATTTTTCATTGGAAATTAATTAGGGAATTTGTGCATTCTTTTTTTTAGCATCTGTATTCCAACCTTGATCATACCCTTACGATTATGGTCAATACCAAATTCTAAGTATTCAATACATTGCCTGCAATAGAGAAATTTCATACGTGAATACAAGGAAGGATCATTAGAATATTCATAGTGTAAAAGGAGTGTGTTAAGAAATTCCTCACCTTCATCGAAGAATTGAAGGTCATAGGCAGGATCATAAATGGAACACTCCTCAAAATCAATGATACCCGTGATTTCGGGTATATTAGTATCGGGATTTACCAGAATATTGGAAGTATCAAAATCTCCGTGTACTAATTTAGGTAAGAAGTGAAAATTTTTTTCATTTGAAAGAAATTCATCAAAAATTCTTTCTAACCAGTTCTTTTCGATGGTTTTTATTTTTGGGAAGACTACTTTCTTCAATCTTTCTAGCCTTTTTGACCAGAATTGTTTGTAAGAATCACTTTTCATAGGTTCCCAGCTCTGAGATGACACGATAAAGTTCTTGTACATCAATTCTGAATGTAACGTATTTAGAAAAGGTGCAATCTGTTCTGCTATTTTCCGCCTATAAGAGGCATTTGTCATATGGAATATACGAGAAAGAGATATACCGGGAATTTTTTCATATCCGACGAAGGGAAAATCCTTGTTTCGAGAAATAAATAAAGGTTGTGGAATGGGTATTGAGATATGATTTTTTAGAAAATTCAATGTATCAGTCTCCTTTTGGATTAATTTAACCCCATTCTCATTTCTTAGGAATTGATCCGGGATCCTAAATATATATTTTGATTGAACTTCGTACACATTATAAGTCCCATGATACAGGAATTTAACTTGATTTTTTGATAAGTGTGATAAAAATTTGGAAAATTCTTTAATGACTTGATTTATATCAACATCACTCGGATTCGATTCCTCATAACTGACCATATTATGAAAATAAAATTAGATTTCTTAATAAATTCGCTATATATTTATGTTGATTTCTTTAAATTGAGGGAAAATAAACCTCAAAATACTCACCCAGCTTCAATTCCACCTTATCCATGAAAAATATATAGTTGTCTTTATACTCCATCAAACACACTTAACTGTTATCAGCTTCATCAGCTTTTTTGTAAAAAAAGATGGTTTCTTCAGCTGAAACTTGTCTCTTTTCGATTACACCAAGTCTCTCAAGATGATCTAAAGATTTTTCAACTGTAATGGGATCAATTTGTAGTACTGACCCTAATCTTAGAACCGTGCTCCCCGAATTATCCTTTTTAAGAACTTTTACAATTTCTATGCTGTTTTCAATGATGGCTTCCAAAAGAACTTATCAACGTCGAAGAACTAATGTATAACGGGAAAGTGGAAGAAGCACTTGAAAGATAAATTTAAAATAAAGTTTACAATCTCTCATAAGAATAATGAATATTGCATATTGAAAATCCGATTTTCTTGTATGTATGGATAGCAGGAGCATTAGCCACCCTTACCATAATAAAACATTGTTTTTTTTCTCGAAATAATTCTTTTAAGGTCGATGAGATTAGTGAACTAGCATAACCTTGGTTCCAGTAATCTGGATGAGTCCCTACGACAAAGATATATCCTATACTTTCATATTTCCATATACCAATCATACAAATCAAGTCTTTCTCTTTCATTATACCATACCAAGTATTATTTTCATCAATCAGGATATCCTCTGGCTTGCGTGAACCCCAAAAAATAGGATCAGCAATATTCATTAATGAAGTTATCTCTTCTCTATAAGATTCATTTAGTTTTTGGAATTTCTATTTCTCAAAATCCTTTTGATCTCCTTTTTTTAGAATCATACGAGATAACGCAATTTCTTTTTTATAATCTGGAAAGAATTTAGAGATCAATTTTTTATGGTTATCAAATCCAGTAATAGATATCGGGTCATAATTTTTTCCATTTAATAAAAATCCAAGACTCTCTGCTGTTCCTCTCAATTGAATTCTTCGATTTTTCCAGATTAAGATCATTCCTTGAATTTTTTCTTTATTATCTAACGCCATATAAATTTCAGTACTTTCCGGATATTGAGCATAGTCAACATGAAAAAAAAAGTATTCAGTAAAGTTATTTTTGATATAGTCAAAAAAAAAGCTTCATTATCAGGTGTTACTCGAATTAACCTTAATCTTTCATTCTTCATAGAACAATCTAAGTATTTAAAAACTATATAAGTTTCGATTATCTCCCATTAGTGCGCGTCTAAATGAATGATCAAATATTTCTTATATTTTTGATATTGTCTTCAAATGTAAAGTTTACATATTATGGAAAGGTAAATTCAGCGTCTGATTTCAATGAAAATTCCAATGAACAAATTATTTCGTGAAACCCCTATTTCACGAGAAATCATATCATGCTAGTGATATTAGGAGTATACCAAGGAACTATTGTGATAATATAGGATCAAATGCAAGTTTTAAAATGTATCTTTAGATTATAACATTAATAGTTATAAATTTTTGAAGGTAATTTCACACTATGCCACTACCTAAAAAAGAAGCGATATATATAATTTTACCAACTCTCGGATTGTATATTCTAAATTTAATATTCTTCCTCTCAACTCCGTTTTCTAGTGTTGCTGATTTTTTTATCAGATTTGGTGCTTTATTTGGATTTACTTCCATGTTTGTAGCAACGATGATGACTCCTTTTGCTGTTGAATTGTACAAAATATTTGGAAAACCATTTATTAAAATACATCATGTGTATTCGATAACTGGGCTTTTGCTGGTTACTCTTCATCCATTAATATTTGCTGTTTCTGCAGATAATATAGCTGTATTTGTACCCGACTTTACTTCTTGGTATGGTTTTTGGTCCTTAGGGGGCAGATTAGCGCTGATTTTAATATATCTTGCTATTTTTGGAGCAATTTTAAGGAAAAAATTAATTAAAGGTTGGAGAATAATACATGCATTAAATTATGTAGCATTATTTCTTGCATATATCCATGGCGTTCTTATAGGGACCGATTTTCAAAATATAGGCATTCTTATTGTATTTACAATAATGATAATCTTAAGTTTCGGAGTTTTAGGATATAAGAGATATCTTGTCTACAAAAGAAAATCGGGAAAGAACAAAGCTTAAATCGGGAAAATATTGATAAGAGATGTCAATTGAGGAAAATAAGGCTGTTATAATCCGATTTGTGGAGCAGTTCAATAAAGGCAACTTGGGAGTGATAGACGAGTGTTTTTCTGACAACTTCGTCAGATATGCTACTGATGGTAAAGTCATGGACAGGGAGGGTTACCGGCAATTTAGTACTCGGATATTGAATATGGTTCCTGACATTCAGATCACGCTTGGTGATATAGTTGCCGAAGGGGATAAGGTGGCATTCTACTTTACTTTATCGGGTGCATATAAGGGTGATTCAGATGGTGATCCTTCGATGGGCAAACCTTTTAGGATGAGTGAAGCTTATTTTAGTCGTTTCGAGGATGGGAAGATTGTGGAATTTCGGAATTTTCAGACACAGAGGGAAAATAAAGAGGACTAAGCGAAACTGATTCTGCTTTTGACAAGCATTTGGTATATGATGGGCGCTGACATCGTGCTGAGGGGGCTTATTCCGCTCTAAAAAGTTTTGAGTATCTTCCGGGATCCTGACTCTTGTGCAAGTTGGGAAGACAAAAACAGGATGGCTAATACTAAACATGAAAATTCCATTTTCCCTTAAAATAAAAGATAAAAAAATAATGTAAATCTTATTTCTCAGAAAATTTAATGGTACTATGAACTCCAAAATATACCTTAGTAATCAAATCAAGAACCAAGTAGATGAGAGCAGTCCAGAAAGAATTCAAAACCATTAAGGCCGCAGGTGATATTAACCAGACTAAAGGGAAACCGGACCAAAAAATGATTACGAATACCACAGTAAAATTTTTATCAGCCCGGTTTTTACCAATTTGATAGAGTATATATATGTAGGCTATTGAGCTCAGTATGAAAAAGTACCATTTTACAGGTGCTTCTGTAATGCTAGCATATAGCCCTCCTAGCATAACTATTGAGTTAAATACTATAATTTCGAGTACAGTCCTGTTATCTATCCCCAGAATCATTGAAATCTCGTACATCAAGAATGAGCAACTCACTGCATAGAAAGCCCATCTTGTCCAGTATATTAAATCCCCAGTTAATGCAGGAATTACACCTAACTCACTCATCATTAGAATATAAGAAGCAATGGTTATGAAATTTACAATCATGTTGAGTGATGCCATTTTGGGATTTTTTTTCTTCAAAACAAAGAACATCAATGTAGTAAAGGAAAATATTCCTATTCCGATGTAAAAAATAATTTTCTCCATAATTGAACTAGGCAATTTGTTCACCTATTTAAAATTAATCTCTTTATTTGATAAAGTGAAAATATTTCCTAATTTTCTGCATAAATCCTGGGCCTTAATCAACTATTTAACTGTTTCATTATTTTTTTAGCAAGATTTTCTATTTTTAGTTCTATATTTAATACTAGGAAAATCATCGATCATTTCTTTAGAATCGATTGAAAAAATGGCCTTTAATGAAGCAAATTCTTATTGAAGTTGATTTGGAGAGTAATCATTATTGCTCTCGTGATTATGGTCTTAATTGAATGTGCTTAAGGATTATGTCTTACTTAAAGGTTTACCAACAAACCCAAAAAACACAATTTTAATTATTAATTTATCTGTATTCTATTTATCTAGAAGGTAAGATGTGTTTTATATTAATGAAATATAAAGATAAAATTGGGAATCGTATTTCAGAAGCAAATCCTTTTTATGTATTAATAATTCTTAAAAAGGCAAATGAGGATATTAAGGATAAGCTCTGACTATTTCCTCATTGACTTTTTAATATATACAAAAGTTTGGTGGAAGAAAATGTACGACAACGAAAAATCCTTCAAAGCAAAGCATGCTACTATCAATTACATTGTTGGACCTAATAATGGTTTGCCACTTCTTTTACTTCATGGTCAGATCGTCTATTTAGAAACGTATTTTCACGTTTTTTCAGAGTTAAGCGAACATTTTCAAGTTTATTTGCTTGATATCCATGGGCATGGGAAGACTTCACGAATTAAGGGAAATTATACACTTAATATTATGGGTGAGGATTTGATTCTTTTTCTAGAGAATGTAGTTAAACGCAAGGCTATAATATCCGGAAACTCATCAGGAGGGCTTTTAGCTATTTGGCTTGGGGCAAATGCACAAGAACATGTATTAGGAGTTGTTCCTGAGGATCCTCCTCTCTTTTCATCTGAATACCCACGAATAAAAAACACGTATGCGTATTATGGGATGAAAGTGCTGGTTGATGCATACACGCAATCAAAAATTGCTCCTCTTGCTCATTATGTAGAACATATCGAATTACCAGTAAAGCAGGGAGTACCAGATACAATACATATTAAGGATATTTCTCCTAGATTATATGATGATATTATCTCTGGAAAACCTTTAAGTGAAATAAACTATGTTCCGCGTGAACGATTGTTACTCTTTAATGGATTTGAGATGGAAGATCCTAAATTTGCGGAAGCATTTTTGGATGGTTCAATGGCAAAAGATTCAGACCATGCATCAATGCTCTCTAAAATAAAGTGTCCAATGCTATTAATGCATGCTTCCTGGTATTATCATGAAAAATTTGGGTTAGTAGGGGCTATGGATGGGGAGGATATTGAGAAAATCAAATCTCTGGTAGAAACTCTTGAGTACAAATATTTTGATTGTGGGCATGGAATTCATCAGGAAAGGCCAAAAGAATTCATTGACACTATTATACATTTCAGTACCCAGTTTAAATGACCTAAGAATAGCAAGCTTCATTTTTTTTTGGTTGAAAGAAGATAGAATTCCTTAAAAGAATTGTCACATATGGGATAAATTATGAATGATGAAAGCATAATTCAGCAAGTAGATATAGAGCGAATTTACCGCCATGTGCTTAATTTAGAAGGGCCTTGTTATCCACTAGACAATATGGCGAATTTAAACAAAGCAGCAGCATATATTTATAATGAACTTGAAAGCTATGGGCTTAAAGTTGAATTTCAAGAATTTAAAGTATCTGGTTTAGATGATACTTTTAAAAATGTTCTTGGCTATATCGGGGATCAAAATTCCCCTGCGATATTAATTGGTTCACATTATGATACAGTTCCAAATTGTCCTGGAGCTAACGATAATTTTTCTGCAGTAGCAATATCCTTGGAAGTCGCTCGGATTATGGCACAATTGGAAAATCCTCCTTCAATTGTTATAGCCGCATTTACTTTGGAAGAAGGTCATCCCGGATTGATGAAAAAACTACGAGATCTAGGATTGAAATATGAGATTTTTGATTCCCAATGGAGGTATTCCACTGCACAGATGCATCAGATAATGAGGGAATTTAACAAATTAAGAATCAAATATTTTAGAACAAGAAAAAATGTTGGTGAAGCGGTGCAAACAGTGATCGAGCAGAACAAAGAACAACTTTCAAAGTCAAACTTAGAATTTTTGAAAGCTTTGCATAATCTTTATTCGGGTTTGAACCCATTGAAAAATGTTGAACAAAGAGGATTGATGGGAAGCAACCATTTTGTAGATTCTTTGAGCTCAGCATCCCAATCAATTAAAGGTGTTATCAACTATGATACTGTTGGTTGGATACGAGATGAACCTAAAACTTCTCGATTACCGCCTATTCCCCCAGATTTCCGGATATCATATCGAGTTGATATGGAAAATGAAATTGGGAATTTTATATACATTACCTGTGATAAAAATTCAAATAGTCTACTGGATAAATTCTTGGAAAAATGTGAATTGAAAGAAATTGATGTGCCATATATAGGAATTAAGGTACCATTGGGGTATGAACAAATTAATCGACTATTTCCGGATCTTTTACGGATGGATCATGCACCCTTTTGGAGACATAATATTCCAGCAATAGGAATGAGCGATGGGGCGAATTTTAGAACAGATATCTACCATACACCTGCTGATAGGTCTCAATTCATGGATTTTAGAAGTTTGG
>JAEOTL010000364.1 GCA_016839845.1 Promethearchaeota archaeon | reverse complement strand
TTTCAATAGGAGTAAAAGGGATATTTACTTTTTTATCCACGATTTTAAATTTATCACCTAAATCGACATTAGAATTATATTTAAGAATCTTTAGCCAATTTTCGCGAAAATCCTTGTTAATCAATGTCCTAGATCACCCCCATTGCTTTTAATTTGGCTAAAGTTTTTGGATCAGACCACAATTTACACAATTTGATATTAAAGTTTAGGTTAGGAGTATTACTCTTCTTATAATAGTGTTTTATGAGATTAAGAGAATTTGTAAAAGGGGGTGGACATCCGGGCAGTTCTAATATCCTTCTATTAGTTTTTTCCTTAACTTTGGGTTTTTTCTTTTTTTCAGCCTTCTTTACAATTTTCCTTGTAATATCACTCAAAATATTTTTATCTGAGTGCTTTATTATTTTTCGAATTTCGTTATTCCTTGTACTGTTAATGGCACAATCCCCAAAGATTATCACATCCTTAAAATTAACAGGATTAGGAGGTTTTTCCCCTATTAAAAAAACATTACCAGGGTTATATTTTAAATCTTTTGTCAAGTTGGTTTTTGTAAAATTCAACAGATAATAGGCACTTTCATAACACCCAGAGCAAAGTTTACCTGTTTTTATATTAAAATTCTTGATGTTTAACTTTTCAAGATTCTCTTCACAAAACTCGATTTCAATTTTTACATCTTCAAGGTTTTCTCCAAGAATGTTTATGTTTTGAAGATCAGTGCTTTCTAATCCCATTTTCTTCATCTCGGAAAATAATCCGTAATTGGACACTTCAACATTTAGAAGATTTAGTGTTACTGTATCCACTGCGATCACATCGTTCCCGATTGTCATAAGATTTGTTTTCGTCAAGATTGAATCCTTAAAAATGTAGGGGCCAGCTCCTTCCAATATATAATAAAGATCATTAATTACTAACTCTGGTTTTTTTATCGAAAAAACATCAATAACCTTCGATGTTAACTTATTTCTGTATAAATCCTTAGATATGTTTTCATTTTTATTTTCCTTATTCAGAGAAACTGCTTGATATTTAGGAGAAATTGATGAAAACGAATTTAGGATGGATAGATTCAGTTTGAACAGAGGATTCACCTTGATTTGGTTAACAGAAATTACCTTGTCTGACTCAAGAATTACTTTGGGAAATCGAATATCTTCATCATGAACATTAATAGTCGAAGAAGATTCATTCCCAATTTTTTCTAACTGTTCTTTCTTTATATTTTTTCTATTGAACATATTACTGTTGTCCAAGAAGATAAGTTCAGCTCCAAAGTCATTGAAATATTCTTCCAAATGTAATAATTGTGAAATAGCCTTTATCGAAATCCCCCTTAAAGGAAAGCTACCTATGCGTATTTTCTTGGCTCCTGCTTCCTTACATAAGGAAATTATTGATGCTATTACATCCATATTAGTATTAATTGGAAATCCAAAAGGTAGATTTAAATTAAATTTGATAAATACATTATCTCCTTCTTTGATAAAATTAGAGATCCCCCCTAGTAAATCTATCCCTTTTACCACGCACTCTTGTGGTGTGTTCCCCTTTATAATCGCAACATCTTTAGTGAAGATATCTGATTTTTCACTCATAAATGCATTATACAAAATTCATTAATTAAATCAATAATATCAAATAATGATAGAATTGAATTTTAAGTTAAGTGATATGGTAAATGCTTAAATTAAATATTGATAATCAAGAGTTTAAGATTCCAACGGATAGAATTGGAATCGACATGGGACAAAGTCTTTCAAAATTAGCCTACATTGAAGATGAATCATTAACATTAGCCAAATTCTCTAATCAAACAAATATCCAACCTATCGATAATGAAATTGATGCTAAATCACTTAAGTATAAAGAATTACATTTCACGGGTGGAAGGAGCTATAAATCTTATACTACTTTTGCTAATAAAGGAAAAGCTAAAATTATTGATGAATTTGAAGCAACGGTTAAAGGCTTAGAGACTTTACATCTTATAGAGAAAAAGAAGGCACTACCATCGTCTTTGGTTGTTTCTATTGGTACAGGAACATCAATGGTGTCATATAAGGAGAATATTGCACATGTGGGAGGAACTGCCATGGGAGGAGGTTTTTTTATGGGACAAATTAAACTCCTGCTTGAAATGGATGATTTCCAAGAAGCTTTAGAACTTGCGAAAAGTGGAAATAGATATAATGTTGATTTAAAAGTTTCAGATATTTATGATCCTGAGGATAAAAGAGTAAGCTTATTATTTAGGGAATTCACTGCCGCATCACTAGGTAAAATTGATGAAAAATTTAACGTATCTAGCTTAAACCCAGGAGATCTTATAAATTCGTTAATTTGTACGATAGGGGAAAATGTTGGAACAATTGCCACTCTAATGGCTGAAAAGAATGACCTTCCTTATATTGCTTTTTGTGGAGGTTTTCTAACAAATAACAAAGTTGTAAGAAAGATATTATCCTTAATTTGTGGTGTGAATAACAAAAAAGCAATCTTCTTGAAAAATTCAGAATTCTGTGCTTCTATAGGAGCGTTACTTCTATAAAGTGTGCGCCGATTTGGAGATTTTTATTCATTGAGCTAATTTCTCATAAAAACACTATAAATCGGCGCATAGATATAAAACTAGTATTTATTAAGTTGGTTGGGAATGCTCTCTCCCTAAGTCATCATTGGTTCTTGACATTTTAATTGCCAGTTCAGCGATGATTGCGTCTAAATACGAGAAAGCGGCAATTTCAAACATCGTACCTTCTGGTGCTAATACAGCTGTATCCCCATACGCCTTGTCTCGTTTGCTCCTACCTTTAAGTTTAATTGTAATATCCCCCACTCTTCCAATAATAGTTTCAGGATGAGATGTTATTGTTACAATTCCATAAGGTTTAACTGAGTTCACATAGGTATTTAGTAAACTCACAACGATACTTGTTGTTCCTGATCCTGACAATACTATTAAAATATCCTCCTTTCTAAGGGCGGGCATACTCGCAAGATTGGTGACCATATGGATTTCGGCACCTAGATGGACAAGTCGGGTAGCAAAGCATTGTAAGATAAAAGCACTTCTACCAGAAGCTAATAAGAAGAACTTACGCTTGTTAATTAAACCATCGTATACTAAATCAATAAACTTTTGTGTATACTTAAAATTGTTGTCTAAATGATCAATGTTAGCCTTAATATTGTTCATTATAAGCTCCATTGATTGGAAAAGAACTCGTTTGGCCTCACCATTCACAGGGATGTCATTCGTATCTGTCATTTTTTAAGATGAATTCAATACTTTGAGCTATATTATATTTAATCATTACAGTAAAATATACATTGTTACTGCCAACTTTAATCAGAAATTTAAAAACTCCATTATGAATTAGGGTAAGAAGAAGTTGAGAAAAAAAGAAAAAAAATTGTTAAAAATGTTTTATAAGCTTATAATTATTTTTTTTAAACGTACTTAATTGCCAAGAGCAAGTCGTTTTTTGTGATTTTCTTTCTGTTCGCATGCATTGTAAAGGTTCTTGCTTGTTCAGTTAACGCAGAAGCAGTTTTTTCCAAGTGATCAATTAATAAGTCTACTGCGTTGCGTGCTACGATAGAAGCGCCCTGTTGTTTCATTAATCGACGAATTGGGCTCCATGCGAAAGAATGTTTCTTTTTTGCCATTTTTTATTCCTCCAATTTTTTAAATTTTAATATTAAAATTTAAGTTTTTAACTTTTTTTTAAGTTATTTTTAAAGTTTCTTAGATAGTATAATGATTGAAGAGTTATTTAAATGTTTTGCCTAAATCAGCAGAATCTGAAGAGTTAAATGAATAAAAAATCACGACAAAAAATTATCAATTCAATTAAAGAGTCATCACCCATGATCATCCCACGGGTGATCATACTAAAAATATGAACTGTTTTAATTAGTATAACAATAATTCAAAGATTAAATTTGGTCATTATGTTTTTTATCTTGGTATGGCTATAATTCATTGGCGATGTAATAAATATAAAATTGAATAAAGTGATTAGTAATGCAAATATGATCACTAGTTATGTGATCATATTATGGTCAATCATTCAAAAAATGTGAATTACTTTTGTTATTATCAAAATTATTCAATTATCATTGGTGAGTAACTGGTCTATAACTTCAGTATTATTTTACTCTAATAACGAATTAAAAAATTTTTAATAGAAAAAAATAATCCCAGTTCAAAACTACATCCTAAATTATGTGATCATATTGATTAAGACCTATTTTATTTTTCCTAGTATAAAATTATTGCAAATTAGAGATACGTTAGTTGAATGTAGTTTGAAAACTAATTTACTTCTATAAAAAATTCAAAATTGGTGCTTTCTAAGGATAAGTGGTAAATTTTATAATTTAAAACACAAATTTTAATTAGTTCTATTTAATTATAATATCAAAATAAAGATATATATTCAATAATATAGGCTTTAAAAAAATGAGTCAACAGATAATGGTTCCCGGTGCAGCGGGAGTAGTTATTAAATGTAAAGATGGTGTTGTGCTTGGCAACGATAGAAGGGCAACGTGGGGATACACAGTAACCAATAAAGCTACAAAAAAAGTTTTTAAAATAACTGATCATATTGGGATAGCTGCTTATGGCCTCATTGGTGATTTTCAAATACTAGTAAAGATTTTGCGAGCTCAAGCTAATCTATATCTCTTAGATGCTGGAGAAAGGATATCGACAAGGAGTATGGGAAAGATGGTCTCAAACTATCTTTACAGCCGTAAGATGGCCCCTTTATACACAAATCTCGTAGTAGCGGGGATGGATCACGATGGACCAAAATTATTTACTCTAGATGCTATTGGATCGCTAATGCCTGATGAATTTGCGACTGTAGGAACAGGGATGTTGTTATCAATTGGAATCTTAGAAGCGGAATACAAGCCAGGAATGACTATTGCAGCTGGAGAAAAATTAGTAGAAAAAGCAATTCGATCTGCAATTTCACGAGATGTGATGTCTGGAAATGGTATTGATATTCTGACAATAACCAAAGCTGGTGGTACTGAGAAATATCTTGAAATTAAGGAAATGGGAGAATAATCTTTAATTATTCTTTTTCTTATATTGTAATAATCTCCTCTTTATCCATTAAAAATTTATTAAATGATTTCCTTCTCTTATTGTTATGCATTAGAATCCGTAAACAGGTGATTTAATCTTAAATTTAACAAATAATATATTCAACGATTCTGGGGAGATTAAAACTTTTTCTAAAGATGAGATTGTTGAAATCAAGAAAACTTTAACTGCTCTGAAGTTAAACAATGCAAGCGATACTGAAATAAATGATTTATTAAGAGATAAGTTAAAGATCTCTTCTGAGATGTTAGATCCATATTCACTCTATTTGGATGAGATTAGATCATTCCTGGACTCATACATAATAAAACCCGAAATAGATCTACATTCCACCTCATATTTTCATTTAAAATCAGAAATTCTTAAAGAATTAAATAAAATTATACAAGAACTTCAAAATCTAAACTCAAATTGCTCGAACATCAATCGTCTGCTGAAAAATGGCACCTCCTTTTTGACTGATTTGATAAGCGGTTCAAAAAACTTGCTTCTTAAGAGTAATGACATTGCTTCTAACTTAATAAATTCATTACAAGAAACTCAGAAGCTTTACGAGAATAAACTTCATTTATGGATTGAACTTAATAAAATAAAGAATATAAGTTTTAAACTAAATAAAATTCCGGATTTTTTAGAAAAATGGGATGAAATAAAAGAATTATTTATATTTGTTAAAAGCTTAAATGAAGTTTTTATCAAAAAACGTAAGAAGAACGGTCAAGAATCCTTACTAACATTTCAATTCGATGAGATCTCTCAATATTTTTTGTCAAAAGATGATAACAGAAGTGACTTTTATTCAGATATAATTTATCTCTTACATTCCAATAAGCTTATAGAAGAATATCAAGGAGACGAATTTATCAATGTACTAGAAAGAAAAGAGATAATACAAAATATTCAAGATTTTATCAGACCCTTACTCATTAGTTTAATTTTGGATAAATTTTATCAAATTATCTTCGAGATTCAAGATGCTGATTCAGAAAAAGGTTCGGAGCTTGATCCAGACAAGCTTAAAGATGAAAAGATAAGCAATTTTTTACCTAAAATTGTAGACTACTACATAATGGGATTAGAGAAAAAGTTTCAAGAAAAAATCCATGATGATACAGAAACAGAAGAATTCGAAAAAATCGCAAATTTTTACTATCAGAAAATTGATGAATTCTACTCGAACATACAGGATATAGAGGATTGGCTCCTGACTTTAGAAAATTTCCTAATTCCTTATAATAGTATTACAGATTCCCTTCGAAAAATATTTACCAACCTCACTGCTGAAATATCTCGTAGGAAAAATGAATACTTGACGTTCATAAAAACTGTGAAGGATGAGGAACTTAGAGTTAATATTAGAAAATATATTAAAGATAAAATTTCAGAACTTAATGATTTAATAAGAACTTATGAAGATGAAACGTCCTTAATCATTAAGGAAGAATTTCCTCAACTAAGACGGATAAGAGATATTCTTAATAGGTACACTAGCAAAATCCAATCTATTAAAGATGAGGTATATAAGACTCTCGATTCCCAAAAGTCCCATGATATTGATATCTACCAAATAATTAAATCCTGGGAAGAAAATTTTAATCGAAAAAGGCAACAGTTAACGTTTCTGATATCGCTTATGATAAATAAGTTATTTAAAAGCTTTAAAGAATTACTCGATAAAGAAGGATTTTTATTTGCGACAATCACAGAAATTTCTGAGCAAACTGAAAACTTCGAAGAATTGCCGTTAAATTTCGCCTTATCCGCCTTCCTCGCAGAGAAATTAACGGAAGAGGAATTAAGGGAGAGAATAGCCGAAATTTCTTCGAAAATCAATCATTTAAATAACTCACTAGGGCTTTACCAAGTAGAGCAATCTAAATTAGAGAAGATTTTAACAAATAAGGTTAAAATTAATAAAGGAATTTCGGATTCAAATGTGCCGTGCACAGTATGCCATAAATATATTAACTTTGCTAAAGATAAGGTAATTACTTGCCCATTTTGTGGTAGTACATACCATTATCTTTGTGT
>JAEOTL010000363.1 GCA_016839845.1 Promethearchaeota archaeon | reverse complement strand
CTTCGAACGGTAATTCTTTTCCTAGTATTTCAGGATAGTCCTTTTTTAAGGTTCGATAGCACCCAGCACATGCAGTAAATACAGTTTTCGCACCCATTTGCTCTAGAAGTTCAACATTATGTCTTATAATATCTTCTCCATACCTACCTATTCGTAATCCAATTGAACCGCAACACCATTCTTCTTTGGATATAGCAACTTTAATCCCAGCAACCTGTAAGATATTCATCATATTTTTCAAAGTATTCACCTGACGTAATGGCATTGTACATCCCCCAAAGAAGACTAAATCCCCTTTATCCTTAATATTTGAAAACGTTGATAGCCACTCAAATTTCTTTCCTTGAGCTTCCCCATATGGATTTTTCATCTTTTCATCATTCATCCACTCTATTAGGGAGGCATGCCTTTCGAGTGGAGCGAATCCTGCTTCAACCAGATCTTTTCTTAATGCATTCCATACTTTACAATGATCAATCCATTTAGAGACATTTAGAACTATGTGTTCATCTGATTGGTGACAAGTTTCTGTACAATTACCACATTCAGTGCATTGGTATACATATTCCGCTAATTCCTTGCTTAAGGGAATGGAGCCTTCCAAAATGCTTTTCAATACACTCATCCTTCCCCGTGAGAAATATATTTCAAATGCTTCTTCTCCCAAAGCTTCTTTGACAGGACAAGTTAAATCAATACCTACCAATGGATTGATAGCAAATCCACATTCTCCACAGCCCTTTTGCAGTTCAATAAGAGATTTATGAACCTATACAAGAGAAGATTGCTTTCCATTCTTTCTTCAAATTTATAAGATTACTCATATGAAGCTCACAATATAGTCAAATTAGGAAAATTATAACATATCTATAGTATAAATTATTGCTAGATAATATAAAGTTAATATATCAGATTTTCTATCAAGGAGCAAAAAAAATAGATTAATAATCTAAAAATTTATTGAATACATTCCATTTTTGAAAACTATAATATTTGAATCAAGTAATTCTTGTACAAGTTCATAGAGAGTTTTTCTTGCTTTTTGATGGCTCTCATTATTTTTAAAAACCCAAAGATTACTTATTCTGTTATCTTGGTAATCAAGATTAATATGATGTATTTCACATTCGGGTTTTAAATACTTCCCTTCATTTAGAAACTCTTGTGATATTTCCCACTCTGGATGTTGTGCCAAAAATTGTTCCATAACATATCTATGTTCAAGCATAATTCTGCGGTGATGATCACTCTTTTGAACAACAGGATTAGCATAATTTTTAGGTACACGCACCCAAATTCGACCATCTGATTTATCAACTATAATATTTTGACCCCATTCTTTTTTTCCGCTGATCTTATGAACTTTTTCTCGCCAATATCTCACTGTATCTTTACTAATTCCACAGATTTTTCCAATTTTTGAATCTGTTAGAAAGAATTCAGGATCGCTATAAATTCTCGAAAACCATCCTTTATGCATATATAATGGATTGTTATTATCACAGTCCCTATAGGGGTTTAGATTAATAATTTTGCTTTTATATTGATTGAAACGTTTAATTACACTCCATTCACTTGAAATTTCTTTCCAATTAATCTTTTTAATTACTTCTTTTATTTCATTCAGATTAATACCTTTATATGACATTGGCTGATAATTTTTAGTTTCTTTAAGTGTTGAATTAGAAATGGAATTAATATTGAAGTGTTGATTAAAAAAATATTCCCCATCTGAAAACAAGATGCAACCTATCTTTATTAACTTAGAAAAGATTATTCTTATTGATTTTTCTCCTTTAGTATGTGCTTTCTTATTTTCATATATCCATAAATTGTTAATATTGTTATCTTGGGGATTAAAGTTTATATGATGTACTTCACATTCAATTTCGAGGCATTTTCCATTAATTAAATACTTTTTTGATATCTTTAACTCAGGGTTATTTGCCAAAAATTGTTCCATAATATAGACGTGCTCAGGTCGATAGTTCCTATCATTTTTCAACTGTGGATGGTTATAATCATCTGATATTTTGACAAAGATTCTCCCACTTCTTTTATCAATCCAGCGACCCTTTCCCCATTCTTTTTTTCCTTTAATACCATGTTTCTTTTTACGCCAATAGTTTGCAGTATCCTTTGAAATATTACATAATTTTGCTAATTTTTCATCTGACATCTCAAAGCTCTCATCATTATAAATTCGCTCAATCCAATCCTTATGTTGATAAAGGGGATTACTTCGAGAGCATTCTTTATATGGATCTAATTCAATAATTTTATAATTAGAATATTGATTTTTACGATATCTAACTTGCCAACAATTGCTTACTTCAAACCAATCAATTTTTTTTAATTTATACTTAATTATAGAAATTTCATCTTTCGTCATATTCTCTGAGATTTTTTTATGCGAAGTATTTAATGCATTAACTAAAACGATATCTGAATAAAGCATGGTGATATCAGATTTAGTAAATTTCACAGTTAAACCTTCAATAAAAAATTCATGATACGCAGAAAACCTGTCGAACGCGGATATCTTAGTTTTCTTAATTTCTTTGGCTTCAGGATTTAATCCGAGAAGACAGCGACATGTACAAGCATTTAAGATTTGATCATACTTCTGCTTGATTTCTTTTAAAGTGATCTCATGCATATTCTCTGCTGGATTCATGATCTTATTTTGTTTCATGATATTTATCTGCCAATCTTTCAAGAAGTTTCGGAGCTTTCTTGAAATAGGTTGGAGCTTTTGATGATCAATGAGAACCTCTGAATGAACCCTCAAGTGCTTGAGAACCCTAGTATATTGGATGGCAATCTCATCCATTCCATTTTTAATTACCATTTTCACAAGATTTGTTTTAGAATTTCCCTTTTTCAGAGCTATAATCTGCTTTTTAGTCAATTGCTTGAGATAAGTATTAGAAATTGAATCCATATAACGTGAAACTATAGGCGCTCCCCTTCCAACTGTGATGCAATATACCCATCCTTCTATAAACGATTTTATTTCATTAGGGAACTTTAATTTCACACTCTCAATTAATTCATTTGGTGGGAGCCCCGCTTTATCAAACAAGCATGCTAAGGCAGCGTCCGTAAAATCACCAATTCTTTCATCAGTATAGACCAAGGGAATGTGATGTTTCTTGCATTTAGGATACTTCCCAAACCCAAAGAATCTCATTTTAAGAGGTTTAACTCGAGTCATGTACCCACAACCAAAATTTGGGCAGATGGCTACCCTGTCCTCTCCCACGGTTTTTCGTGATACATTAGTGTATGCTTTCATGATATTAACTTCTTTTCAAGTTGTTTGATTGGTTTTTTGCTCTTCATATCTGGTGTTTTTTCTAATAGACGCTCTAGTTCTTGTTCTAAACTATTGTAGTTTATCTCAAGCTCACGATAAAATTCACTGAATTGTGTATACAAACACTTTTTCACCATACTAATGTTTTGGGCTAATACAACGATGAATTTGAGGAATCTTGGGTGATCACGAATACTTTCCTCTGAAAAATAGTGAATCAGAATGGATATCTTCTCCATTATAGCTGAAAGTTTGTCGATTTGTGCTTCATTATTTTCACAATAGAGTAATCGAATACTATCCTCAAGTGGATATCCTTCGTGTTTAATTTTTTTTAACAGGGTTAAAAATTCATAAGATAACGATTCAAGTGATTTTTTTTGAGTTAGGCTTGTTATATTTAATTCTTCTTCAAGCGAGTTCAAATCTGATCGAAATCGATATCTTATCACTGCCATCTTATAATTAAAAAAAGTTCGGAGTTGGCGTGACAGTTCTTTAATTTTTCTTACGCCTTTGATTTCATACCAACCACTAAAAATTTCATTGTATTCTGATTCAAAATCAAAATTTTCAAAATAGACTGTCATTATTTATTAACATATATCGTTTAATACCCAATTATGACAGTTATTTTTAAATAAAAATTAAGATTAGGTGAGAAATACCGTTTCCCATTCCTTTTTCAAATTTTCTAATTCCGCCATGAGTTCAATCACCTTTTAAGTTAAATTTCCCTCTACTCAAAATAAAGTTAGGATCAAGAGTTTTCTTAATTGATTTCAATAAATTATAATATTCTTGAGAGTAACCCCCAATTTCGACCATAAGACTTGATGGGAGCGTTGCAAACATATAATATTGTACACCATGTTTAAACATTCTAATTAGCAGTGATTTCCACAATTTGAGGTTAAGTTCATCAATAATCTCGTGCTTCTTTTCTTCATGGTAACTATGTGATGTATTAAATCCTACAGTATATTCTACATTATTTCCATCAATCATTGCAATGGGTCCAGCACCACTTAAAATTGTTAGGTTTCCGGTTATTTCTGAGATTTGATTCATATCCTCTTTATGTTCATTCTCCCATGCTTGAGTGTCTGTAATCAACTCGGGAAGAGTATTAATAGGTGTGAAACATTCAGCCGTAAATGGTTCACTTGCTGGAACCAAGCCCCACATATTATGATATAGGTGCCAAGGATTTTCATATTGCCATCTAGCGAAATTTCCATCCGAGAGTTCAGGCCCAAGTCCTTCAGCCTTTTTGTTTAGGAATATTTCATCTAATTGTTTAACTTTTTGTTCCAGTTCTATTTCGGAATTCGCCTCTATAGTATAAAAAAGAATCCCTCGCTTCTTTTTCAAATTGTCCCACATCGGAAATATACCTAAAGGTCCAGAAGTAGTAATTATTACCTGCGGCATATAGATTGTATCAAAAACGTCTATCCCTTTTCGTCGTATTTCCATCATAATTTGAGATGCTGCTTGTACATCTTTACGTGGCAGCAAAAATGTTTTGTATTCCGCAAAAGGAGGTCTTGGAAACACTTGTAATGACACTTGTGTTTTAACACCATAAATTCCGTTATCACCGCAAAAAAGCCCCGCAAGATCAGGACCATTACCAAACCTATTGAAAGGAAATTTGGAAAATTTATTTGCTTGGGATCCAGTTTCGATTATGTCTCCTGTAGGTAATACTACTTCTAACGAAACTAACTGATTTGTACAAGCCCCGTACTTAGCACACCCCCCTGCACCAACTGAATGATGAGAAATTCCACCACCTATTGACGCTGTTAAGCCTGATCCAGGGCCTAAGCAACCAGTATAAAGTCCAAATTGAGATAAATAATTATTTAATGCACCCCAGGAAATTCCAGATTCAGCAGTAACTATTAGGTTATCTTGATCCAGATTTATAATATTACTCATTCGTTTCATATCTAAGAGTATTCCAGTATCTCCATCTGGAATGCTACCTCCCCACTCACAGCAACCACCACCTCTGGGTATTATGGGAATATTTTCCTGATTTGCGATTTTAAGAATCTCTGAAATTTCTTCTGCGTCTTTTGGTCGTATGACGATATCAGGAACTCCTTGTAAGACGGGATTCACATTTCGGGAATAAGCATGACGGACATAAAGATCGTTAGAAACGAATTTCTTAGAGACAATTCTTTGCAATTTTTGATATACTTGCGACATTTTTATCATTTTAAAAGATGTATTAATAAAACAATTTATAATAGAAACGATAAATTACTTAAAGTTAATCGTTTTTTAAAAATCGACAATTAATATTGATATTGAGAAATAACCTTTAGGAGATCCGAGATGTATTATCGAGGGTATATATTAATTAGATTGAGAGAAATTGGTACAGAATGGAAAGTTGTGGAGAAATTAACTGGTTTAAAATCAACAGAACCAGAAGATGATTGGAAAATAACATATGCGACTCCTGTTTATGGAGGTTGGGATGTAATGGTGGAATGTTCTTTCACTAAGCTTAAAGATTTAGATAAAATAGTTACTTATTGTAGGGTTGATAAGAAATTATCACTCTGGATTGAAGAGACAACAACATTAATGGGCTCAAAAAACGATTACACTGATTAAATTCTATTTTTTGCTATAAAATAAAGCCATTTAGGTTTAGATAAATTTGATAAAGGTAAAAAGATACATTTTTACGGTCTGTTTATTAGTAATATTAATTCTACCAATGTTTTTTGGGCATTATCTTGAATATTTAACAATAAGGAAAGTCAGTTGGCTTTTGATTATAATAGCGATATTTAGTTTTATTATCCTTTTATTTTTGGTTAAAATTATAGAGATTTTTGGCTACAATCAAAAGGTATTTAGTGTTTTGAGTGAACACGATGTTCTTTTTGCTTTGATTAACAAAAAAAATAAAGAAATTATTTGGATTTTTTTTCCAATAATAATTATAACAGAGGAATTGATGTTCAGGTATTACTGTATAGGATTTTTAGTTTCTTCAGTAAAATTAGGATCCTTAGAGGCTGTATTTATCTCTAGTATAATTTTTGCTTTGTATCACATACACATATGGTTTCGCTTCAAAAATTTAAGAATTTTTTTGATATTCCTTGTGTTTTCTTTTCTATTAGGACTGTATACTGGTTATTTAGTTTTATATGTGGGTCTAATTCCTTGTATATTAGTTCACTATATCGTCGCTTTTTTTTCATTTTACGGTTTATATAAAAGATATTCCAGAATAAAAGATAATAAAATAAATTAGAATTTCCGTTTTCGTAAGGAGTAAGTAAAAAATATTTTAAGATACATGGATAATTATTAATAATTATTTAATTGATAATTTGACTGTTGAGAGTGAATGAAAGTATATTTCCGTGAACTTACCACTGATGACATTCCCGTGATAAGGGAGATAAGCAAGGATATATGGGATGGTGAGGATTATATCCCCCATGTTATCGAAAATTGGCTTGAAGATGAAAGCTGCATGAACTATGGTTCTTTTCTTGATGAAGAGAAGAAGGAGATGGTTGGATTTGGTAGAGTCAAGTTGTTTGATAGAGAAATTGCATGGCTTGAAGGTGGAAGGGTACGGGAAGAAAATCAGAAACAGGGAATTGGTAGACAGATGATACAGTATGCTCTTGATTTTGCCTTAAGTGTTAAAGTAAAAAAGGCTCAATACGCAACCTCTTCGAAAAATCTGGGATCTAAAGCCTTAGCTAATTATTTTAGATTTCGAGAGAAAAAAAGGATGAATGTTCTTGATGCTGAAAAAGGTGATATATTACATGTTGATTCTTCACTCCATAAAATAAAAAAACTTACAGCCGAAGAGGCCAAGGAGCATTACGGCCATTTTGACATCGGAGAAGGTGAAGAAATTTGCAAAGGATGGTCATACAAACCATTGAAATACATTTCTGACGAGGATGGTGAGTGGCATATTTCAAATTCGAGAGCTATTTTGCAAAAAATTAAGGTTAAAAACTTGTCCATCGAAGAAGGTCCTCAAGAGGATGATGCTTGGTTAGTCGCATATGGGGAACCAGATGCCGCATACTACTTGGTTTTACACACTCTCCAGGAAGAATTCACTGATGGAAAAAGCAACAATTTCTCTGTCTTCTGTTCTCCTGAAATCGCTACCTTTATTGAGAAAATTGGATTCAAGTACCACGATGGGGAGCCTTATGGGGTTATCTTATTTGAAAAATCTTTAAAATAAAGTTATTGAATAAGTAGTAAGAAGAAAAGGAAGAAAAATCCAAAAGTTTGGTTGACGTAAGGAGATTTTAATAAGGAATTTTCTAACTTATTTCTTCAATCTTAATTATGAACTAATTGATATTTAAATTGAATTCATTTAAAATATAAAATCAGAAGCAGATTTGAGGTGCTCAATTCAATTTATCATGAAAAATAAAAAAGAAAAAAATTGTTATTAAGCTTCCATTTTCATTGAATTAGCAATAAAATGTGAACCACAATGAATACAGAACACATCCCCTTTAGTTGAGAGAGCTCGAACCATAGATTCTGAGAATCTATTACCGCATTCACTGCAAAATGAAACGTCAGGACTTAAAGATTGATTAGCTCTTTGAATTTGAATGGGGGCAATCGGTTCAGGTTGTATTTCAACTTGAGGGGGAACCTGTTCCTTTTGTTCAGGTTTTGACTCTGGTTTTGACTCTCCTGAGATTAGATAATAAAGTGCTTCAAAAAGCTTATAGAAGAGTAGTCCAATTCCCTTCAAAAGATAGTACACACCTTTACAAATATAGTAAATTAAGTAAACAACACCTTTTATTACATAATAAACAATTACGATTGCCAAAGCTAATAATGCAATTACTCCAACTAAAACAAGGATTTGTCCGTATAGTGGTTGAGCAAGATACCAATTAAGAATTTCCTCCCACCATAATCGAACCAACTCGAGATCCATTTTTTTATCACTCCAATTTTGTTGTTTTTTCTTAATTAAAAAGTGGATTTGATTGAATTAAAAAAATTTGGAGTCCAATTTTTAAAAATTATCAATTTAAGGTTTAAGGGAAAAGCTTCAACGAAATATCAAATGATTGGAAAATAGGGTTTAGAAATTTATGGCTATAACGATTTACCATAATCATGCATCATTTTAAAGGCTTTAATTGCCTGATTTATTCTAATCATTATAGGAATGAACAGGCTTGATTTAGAAGATGAAGCTGCTTCACTTACAAAATCAAAAACCCACCTTGAACCAAAACAAACAATTATACAAGGTTTTTTTGTTATTTCAGCAACCCGCTTTAAAACACTAAACTGTTCTTTAATTCCTTCTAATGCAAAGGAAGCCATTCGCTCGAGGGGTACTCTTGGAACTGAAAATATATATAATACACTGTCAACATTAGGATCTTGGAAAACGGCGTTAATTGAGGGAATAAATGTCTGAAATTGTGAAGGTCCTAAATCAATGGTTCCCCCTATTGAAACCCAATTAGGGATAACAGACTTAATTGTTTCTAAGGTAGAATCTTTCAAATCAGCAAGGTTTAGGCCTTGTTTTCTAATTTCATCACAGGCTAGGGCTCCAAGACTTCCTGAGCCAGTAACAATAGCTATTTTGTCTCCCTTTGGTAACGGTTGGGTAGCAAAAACGTTAGCTATATTAAATAGTTCATAAAAGTTGTCTACTCTAAAAACGTGGGGATACTGCCGAAAAAGTGCCTCATAGATCTTATCATTACCTGCAATTGAACTTGTGTGACTATTAACTGCTCTTGAACCGATGTCACTTCTCCCATTTTTAAGGATAATCACAGGTTTACTCATCTTTCCAAGTGTTTTTTTTAGTGCTTTCCCTCTTTTTGTGCCCTCTAAATAAAGAGTTATTATCTTCGTTTCAGGATCTTCATTTAGATATTCTAACATATCAACTTCGTCTACATCAACTTTATTGCCAATTGTAATGGCTTTTGAAAACCCAATTCCTTGACTATTGGCCCAGTCTATGAATACATTTCCCAATACTCCGGATTGTGCCACTACGGCGATATCACCCTTTATTGTTTGTTTAAAATTCATGTCTGAGGTTGTAAAATCGTTATGAAAGTTAGTAACCCCAATACAATTTGGTCCTATAATTCGGATTTTAGATTTTTTAGCAATTTCTTCAATCTCTTTTTGAATCAAAGCATATTTTTCTGTACCTGTTTCTGCAAACCCTGCTGATTCTATGATAATTCCTTTAATATCTTTTTCAACGCAATCCTTTACAGCTTGGAGGACAAATTCATTACTGACGATGATGATTGCTAAATCTATATCTCCAGGTATTTCTTTGACATTTCTATATGATTTGTGTCCAAAAATCATATCACTGTTAATATTAACTGGATATGTTTTAAATTTAGAATTCAAGAGATAAATAGTCGTCCCTGAACCAAATTTAGGTTTTTCAGAAGCACCTATTATTGCTACTGTTTTAGGGTTGAAAAACACATCCATATTTGAAGTAGAATTCGACATTTTTCATTATAAATATAATATGATGATATTGAAAAATGAAATTGTTAATTTAACTTAAAGATTGGTTTGGGTTCCTTGATGTGTGAATTAATCTTAAGATTCCCTATAAAAGAATATCCAAAAGATTGTCAACAACTTTAACGGTTTGATCTACTCTTCCCGATTTGGGAAAATCTTTATTAAGTAAGTATGTTTCGATTTCCACTATATCTAATCCCATTAAATCAAGTTTCTTTGATTCTATTACATCTTTTATGATTCTAGCAGCACTCAAAATAGTTTTTTGATCGATTCCAATAGCATTCCTAAACCTAGTTGCGATTATTTCCTTTAACGCCCCTACGTCTGTATCAAATGAGATATATATGTTTGAATTTTCTATATCTTTCAAGACTGTTGATAATTTGTTAATCATTGTTGATGTTTCAGATTTGGGTATGAACTTTACCCCTTTCTGCTCCATTTCATTGTAAAATTTAACGTATTCTACTATTCGGGGATCTTCTAATGAACGAAATTTTGCATCTGGATAATCTTGGCAGCCAAAAATTATGAGATTTTCTGGCATTATAACTTTTTCTTTTATTAAATAAAATAAAAATGAGGCGCATGTGTATGTATCGATGGTCTCTAAGTTTTGGCTAATTAAATCAATATGTTCTGAAATCAAAGGATTTTTCTCTTCAGGATGCTCACTCATATATTTTGCGATATTCAATGAAACATTAGCAGGTAACCCATCGAAATGGGCATCAAATATAAGAACAAGTAATTCTTCTGGTCCATATTCATGAGATAAGGCATTTAGGACTCCCCCCGTAAGAGAATGATCTACTCCTATCATTAAAGGAAAATCGGGGATTATATTGTTTTTCACATAATCTTCTAGTTTCTCTGAATAATTCCTAATAGTGCCTGTAATAGTAAAATTTTGAAATTCTAGTTGATTCATTAATGGTAAATCTTCGAGATTAGGTTTAGGAGTTAGCCAAGATTTAATAGGAAACTTACCAATTTTAACATATTTATCTTTGGTCAACTCTTGACTAAATAAAAGGAATCCATCGTAAGGATCTAAAAAATCAGGGTCAATTACGAGATTTTGAGACAACTGATTTAGATAATTTTGCTTAATTTGAAGACTAAGAGGGAAATCTGATGCATCTAGAGCTGCCCCAAATACCTTTATCAATTTTACCAAGTTTTCAATTTTTTTATTAATTGATATGATAATACAATTAATCTATAAATAGTATAAAGGATTTAATATAATTTATAAGGTCGATGAAAATGATAGATAACGAAATTATTACAGAATTAGCAGATATTGTTGGGGAAAAGTATGTTTCGGATCAACCTGAAATGCAATTTCTATATCATTATGATTTTATAACAGCGGAGCCAGAAGGAAAATGTGATATTGTAATAATGCCAAATTCTGCAGAGGAGGTTCAGGATATTGTTAAACTTGCAAACAAATATAAAATTCCCATTGTTCCATGGGTTTCTGGTATAAACTTTGGTTCTCTTGCTACACCTAGAAAAGGAGGAATCGTGGTTGATCTAAGAAGATTAAATCGAGTTTTAGATGTGAATGAAAATGATATGTATGCTGTTGTCGAGGGGGGGATAACATGGGCAGATTTACAAGGGTATCTTGAGAAGAATCATCCTAATCTAAGGGCAGGCGTAACATGGTCACCCCCAGGTACAGGAGTGGTTCCTTCGTGTCTTTGTTATGGGATGTTTGACTTAGGAATGATTGGTGGCTCTGGAGCGGAATTTTTAAACGGTTTAGAAGCAGTGTTAGGATCAGGAGAACTTGTTAAAATAGGTTCTTGTAGTATCTCTAAACACTGGTATGGTAGGCAACCATTACCAGATTTAGCCGGGTTGTTTATAGGTTGGGAAGGTACAACAGGGATTGTAACCAAAGCTGCTATAAAATTATGGCCAAGACTACCTTTCAATGAGGTTTTCACTGGTGCAACACTCAGAATGGAAGATGGAATTCCTGTAATGCTTAAACTAGCGAAAGCAGGTCTTGGAATTATTGATATAGTAGTAGTTAATCTAGGGTGGAGCCAATCAGTTCAAAATTTAAATGAAAAGAACGTTCCCAAAGATGCTATAAAAGGAGGTATGCCAGATTTTGTGTGTATTATAGCGACTCAAGCCTATACTGCTAAACAGCATGAGGCTCAATGTGAAGCTATCATAGACGTTTGTAAAGAAGGCAAAATTCAGCTTATGTCAAGGGAACAAGGTGTAGAAGCTATTGACACACCCCCAACTCAGGTCTGGGGTTGCTGGAATTTTTCAAGGGGTGGTGGTGGTGAATGGATTGGTTCTTACTGTTCGACAGGGGACATAATAAACTATTATAATTCAGCAAGGGAAGTTTGTTTGAAACATGACAAACCTCCACAATTTTATAGTAGAATAATGTTTGGTGGACATTATTGTGTAGCTCGAACAAACATTAATTTTAACAAGAATGATCCCGATGAGATTGAAATGGCACGAACTTTATTAAAAGAAATTCATGAGGAAGTTTCACAAATTGATGGGGCAATAATGTATAAATCCCCAAAATGGGCCTATTCCTCTCATAAAGAAAATATTTTCCCCGCTACAGGTGAACTGATTGAAAAGATTAGGCAACTTCTTGATCCGAATAAGATAATGAATCCAGGGCAAGGAAGAGGAGAAGAATAATATGTCTAAAAGGAGAGTTAGATACATTTCGGGAACAGGAATTTCTAAAATAACTCTTGCACATGAAAACCAGAAGCTTGAAAGACATCAAGATTTATCGCATTATAAAGAGACTTTTTTTCAATGTGGTAAATGTGGAACCTGCAGGACAGTTTATAAAGACGCTAATTGGTCAAGAGTGTGTCCATCTGGAGAATTCGGCAATTTTGAAGCCTATTATCTCGGTGGGAAAAATTTACTTACATGGGCTTTATCTACAGATAGACTCAAATGGAGTGAAAACTTAGCTAAGATTTTTTATCAATGTTCTGTGTGTATGGCATGTGTACAGCAATGTCAAATACCTGAAATTCATTCTTATGCGGGAGAATGGTTAATGGCAATGAGAGAAGAAGCCGTTAAGGCAGGGTATGGTCCTATGCCAGAACAAGCAAAGTATTCTAGCCATATAATGATAGAAAAAAACCCTTATATGGAAAAAAATGAAGACCGATTGAAATGGTTACCTTCACAAATTAAACAATCACCAGATGCAAAATTGGCATATTTCGTGGGATGTACTGCGAGTTATAGAGAACAAAACATTGCTATTGCCACAGCAGAAGTTTTAAATAATTTAGGTATCGAGTTTAAAATTTTGGAAAAAGAAGGATGCTGTGGCTCTCCTGTTTATATGACAGGTCAGACTGAAAAAGCAGTTGAATTAGCTAAAGCAAATGTTGAAAACTTTAAAGAAAGCGGAATTGAAAAAATTATTACTTCATGTGCGGGATGTTATAGAACTTTGAAAGATAGTTATCCCAATAAATTCAATTTAGATCATGGAATAGAAATTCGACATTTGCCTGAGTTTATCAGAAAAGAATCAAAGAGTAATGAAAATATCTTTAAGAATCAGGTCCAGATGAAGATTACTTACCATGATCCCTGTCATTTAGGGCGCCATATGGGTATGTATAAAGCACCAAGGGATGTATTAGAGAGAATACCTGGTATCGAATTGGTAGAAATGACTCGAAATAGACACAATGCATGGTGTTGTGGGTCAGGAGGAGGTGTTAGATCTGCATTTAAAGATTTGTCTTCCTTTGCTGCCAAAGAACGAATAGAAGAAGCAATGGAAACTAAGGCTGATGCTATAGTGTCATCTTGTCCCTTTTGCCTAAATCAATTTAAATCAAATATTGAAAATGGTGAAATTAAAGCATACGATATTTCTGAATTAATCAGAAAAACAATCTAAACTATTCTTTTTCACTTTTTTTTAAAAAAATAAGAAAAAATTTAAAAATTCTATGCCGTGAATTGGTCTTGAGCTATTAAAGCTGCTCCTAAAGCCCCAATTATCTGAGGATCAACAGGTAATTTTTTAGCATCAACCCCAATTCTTTTTTCCAGATATGTAACAACTCCTGTATTTTTAGCAACGCCTCCAGTTATAGTGAAATCCTCTTCAAGGCCAACTCTATAGACCAGAGACATTATTCTAGAAGCAATGGAATCGTGTATTCCCGCAACTATGTCAGATACTTCTACCCCATCGGCCATAAGACTTACTACTTCAGTTTCAGCAAAAACACTGCATTGAGCGGTAATTTTAGCTTGGCTTTTCGCTTGCAAAGAAATAGGACCAAGTTCTTCAAGATCCAACTCCAAAGTTCTGGCCATAACTTCAAGAAATCTGCCTGTACCTGCTGCACATTTATCGTTCATCGCGAAATCCAATATTTTACCGGTTTTATCCACTTTTATTACTTTACAATCTTGTCCGCCTACATCAATTATAGTTCTAATTGATGGAATAAATGAATGAGCTCCTTTTCCATGGCAGGTTAATTCTGAAGTTTCAGAATTCGCAAATGGGATTTTCACTCTCCCATACCCTGTACCTACAACATATTCAATGTCATCTAAGCTTAAGTTTTCTTTCTTCAGAGCCTCATCCATAGCGTTTTTAGCGGTCCTTGCTGGCTTAGGCGTTGTTGGGACTATGCTATAAGAAAAAATCTCACCATCTTTCAAAATAACAGCTTTTCCAGTTAAGGAACCTACATCACATCCAGCTACAATCAATATTTCTCCTCCTTTATAATACTACTTGTGTAATAAAATCTGAAATCCCTCCCCTTATTGATTCTGAGGTTACCTCTCGAGAATCATAAGGATCACAACCAAAGATATAAACGGGAACATCAGTTTCTTCTCTTAATGCCTCTGAGCTAACTCGCGCCATTGAATATGCATGTTTACAAGCAAATTGCATCGGCATAATTACACAATCGATTTTATAATCTTTCACATAATCAAGTAGAAAGTCAATATAATACTCAATTGGACCTCTGCAAGTTCCAATCATGGAAAAATCCAGAGCTCCTTTGGCT
>JAEOTL010000362.1 GCA_016839845.1 Promethearchaeota archaeon | reverse complement strand
TATCCCGTCCTAAATGATTAATTTTTGCTTATATTGTAAATAATTTTAAGCACCTTTTTCTTAATATTCACAAGGTTCTAAACGGTTTCTTGGAACAGGTCGAAATATTATTATGTCATTCTGTGCAGTTGGTCCGAAATTCTGTCAGAACTGTGGAAAGGAATTAGATTTTGGGGCAAAAGTGTGTAGCTCTTGTGATATGAGATTAGAAGCGAAACCTTTGAGGAAATCAAGTTTAATTGGAGCTCTTAAAAGATTTCCTATGATTTCTATAGCTTTAGGAATATTGATAATGGGACTAAGTTATTTATTCGCATTCTGGGACCTTGATTCTATTTTTATTGGATTTGATCCCTATTTTTTTTCTTCAGGAATTCTTTTTCATAAGTTACCCCATTTATTGGTATTTAGTATCGGATTTTTTCTCGTGTACTTAAATCTAAGTAATAAATCAAGAGGGATACTTCAATTTAGTATCGGACTTTTTGTTTTAACTTACTTACTAGTTATATCATATTGGGTGGCTCCTCTTGGGGAACTTACACTATTGAGATTTTTTTATAGGATTGGTTATTTAATCCCTCCCGGAACAATTTTAATCATATTCGGTGTGTTAACGTTGAAATATAATTCCTATTTTCAGGCTATCGGTTTCTTTTTCAGCATTCATTTAATTACTCAATCCAGTTTTTGGATTATTATGTTTATTTAGTGAAGTAGGGTGCTCGGATCGACAATCTTATTCTACGCTTGTTTTGCGGGGGGTGGATCGGTAAATGGGAGATGATGGCTGCTGACATCGTGCTGAGGGGGCCTATCCCGTCCTTAAGATTTATGATTCTTTCCTTAATTTTTTTCCTTTTCTTTAATCATAAGAAGAAAACTTTCTTGTAAGCACTAAAACGGTAATAATAACTGTTAATACGCTAAATAGTAAAAATAGATGATACCCGGGAATATTTTCATTGTCTTGAATAGGAGTACAATCACCATTATTACTAAATGTGTTTCCTACGGAAGTTTCTACCAAAATGCACACATTATTTCCTACTAATGTGTTTTCTGTAATACTGTTATAATTGCTTAAAAGTAAATAAATACCATAATCGTTATAGTTAGCTGCATTTCCCGAAATAATTGAATTATTGCTAGCAATTAAATATAATCCACATCTCGTATTATTATTTGCAGTATTCTTTAAAACCTCGTTATTATTAGAGTAAGCTAATATAATTCCCATACCTATATCTGGACGATAAGTGTTACTCGCGTTATTTCCCGATATTGTATTGTTCATAGCATCCCATAAATATGCGCCCCCTTCATCATTACCACTAACATTATTGTTCATTATGGTATTATTATGGGCGCTACTAAGTGTCACCCCATATTTATTGTTGGTTCCAGTGTTTCCTGAAATAGTATTATAGTTGCTTAAAGATAAACAAATCCCATAAAGGTTATTGTTAGCTATGTTTCCCGAAACAATTGAATGATTGCTAGCAATTGAATATACTCCGCATCCCGTATTACTATTTGCTGTATTCTCTAAAATCTCGTTATTATTAGAGTAATATAATCTAATTCCCATACTGAAACCTGGATTGGTGTAGCTCGCGTTGTTTCCCGATATCTTGTTGTAATTGGCTTGCCATACATATATCCCACTGTCAAGATTCCCATTAAAATTATTGTTCAATATGGTATTATTATGGGCGCCACCTAGTAATACTCCATATTGATTGTTAGTTCCAGTGTTTCCAATAACCAAGCTATTATTAGCTGTTCCTAAATGTATACCACAATCATCATTGTTATTTACAGTGTTTCCCACGATGGTATTGTTATTACTGAAGTATGTCTCAATCCCATTTTCTTCATTGTAATTTGCTGTATTTCCAGAAACAGTGTTATTATAACTATTTCTTAAGCTAATCCCAGAGTAATTTGATGAGCAATTATTATTAAGTAGTAGTGAATTGGTCACGTTTGATAATTTGATTCCCGCCATGTTTTGGCCAAGCGGGGGTCCCGAATTATAAATAGTACAATTTCTTATTATAAAGTACTCATCTGAATTCTGAATAAAGATGCCACTAAGCCACCCTTTACAATCTATTACCAAATCTTCAATAATATAAGGTTCGGAATAGGTGCCGTTACCTGTACAGATTCCTGCAGCTTTGGCGGCTGTCCAATTATTGGTAATACGAATTTTTCCCGATATTTTTGAGATTTTCAACCTATTACTTACAAAATCAACATCTATGTAATCTTCTTTAGTCCTAATCTTTTTTCTTTTGAGATCAAGATTGTGAAAAAGCAAAATTGATAAAATTAAACTAAAAACTACGAGTAAACCAACAATTTTACGTTTTTTTTTAGATAGTAACCTACACTCCATGATTTCGATTATTTCTTAAATTGATTGGTGCTTGTGGGAGTTATTATTAGTAATTGTATTTATCGCTTTACTTTTATTTTTTTGCTAATAATCAAAGAAATGATGATGGGCACTGACATAGTGCTGAGGGGGCCTATCCCGACCTAGCTGTTGATTTTATTTAATTATTATGGTTTTAAGGAAATGTTAATTCAGCGTTTGATTTCAATGAAAATTCCGTTGAAAAAATAATCTAAAAATATAAGCTTAGGAGTTTTCTTTATAGGTAAATAACTCAAAGTGAGAGAGTGTAATTGCGTGGGATTAATGGATTTAACACTAATTGAACTTCTTGAGGGTACTTTAAGTTTAATATACGTATTAATAGTTTTCAAATTGGGGACAAAAATACTATCAAAATTTTTTAAGGAAAAATTAACTGACTCAAGAGATTGGACATTCCTTTATTTTGGGGTTTTCTTTATTTTAATGAGTTCGTTATATTGGCCAGTTACTCTCTCGTTTGTTAGTTATGTTCTATTTGACTCAACAATTGAACCCATTTTATTTTTTAGTGTATATCTTATACCGCTTGGATTAACTCAATTGAGTTGGATGTTAGTTTTGCATAGTTTTAAACTTCTTAAAAGAGAATTTCTTTATTGGGTATTTTACTTAATTACATCAATATTATTCGAAGCGGTACTAATTTATTTTTTATGTTCAGATCTAACGGTGATAGGGATTTTTTCAGAATTTGATAGATTTTACTTTCAAGCGGGTGTATTTGTAGGAATTATTCTTATATTTTCATTATTGCATTATAGTGTTACCCATTTTATACTATTTAGAGCTTTAATCAAATCACATGATATAAAAGTCAAATGGAGGGCGAAATTTTATTTAAGTGGCTTTATATTATTAATGGCCAGCCAGTCCTTAGGTTATGCTATTTCATTATTAAGGAGTTATTATTTAACCCCTTTCTCTTACTCATTGATAATAATGAGTGCATTTTCTTACTATTTCGCATTCTACTTGCCAGAATGGTTGTCCAAATGGATAAGTAAGAGAACTAAAGAATTTACACAGGATATTGAGGAAGTTGATGATAGATTGGCCGAATTCATGAAAACTTTTGTGCGGCCACAAGTATTGACTGTTGAAGAAGTAATGTTCTATAAAGAAAAAAAGATATGTTTGGTGTGCAAGGCAAAAACATTGAATTTTATATATGTATGTTCAAAATGCGAAGCTCTCTATTGTGAAAAATGTGCTCGTAATTTGGAAAATTTAGATAACGCGTGTTGGGTATGCGATCAACCATTTAATTCTTTCAAACCTTCTAAACCTTTTAAAAGAGGAGAAACAGAAGAGACTAAAGTATTGAATGACAAGGGAAAGAAGGATTCGAAAGTTTCATAACCTCGGTCTGATTCTGTTTGTGGTTTATGGGTGGTGGATCGGTGAATGGGAGATGATGGCTGCTGACATCGTGCTGAGGGGATCTATCCCGACCTATATAGTTATTTTCTTTTTTCTTTATCTTCAAGAATAATCTATTATTACACCAGAATATTTTATTAATTCATTAACTCTAGAATAGACTAGACCTCAACCTATTAGTGAAATTTATCATGCATAAGAATAATGAAAAAGAACTACTGATAATAGCACATCGAGGAGCAAGTAAATTGAACCCTCCTAATACTTTAAAATCGTTTCAAAAAGCAATCGAATTAGGAGCGGATTTCATTGAATTTGATGTTCATCTTTCCAGAGATGAGGAAATAGTAATTATTCATGATGCCTACATTTCTCATAAAGACGGAGAAAAGCGTTTTATTAAAGATATGCTATTAGAAGAAATAAAAAAAGAAGATGTAGGGGAGGGCGCGAGAATACCTACTTTAAAGGAGTTGATTAGAATTTCGAAGGGAAATATTGGCTTACAATGCGAAGTAATAGCACCAAATTTAAGTAAAAAATTAGTATCACTGTTAAAACAGGAGGATCTTATAGAAACTTCAATTATTAGTTCCTTTATGTTGAAAGAATTATTAGAAATTCAAAAGTTAGAATCAAATATAAAACTAGGATTGTTAATCCCCACTGGGATTCAGCCTAGCAGAATATTGAATAAGTATATCCAAAAAGCTTTTGATAACAACTTTTTCGCAATTCATCCCCATTTTAAGTCAATTGATGAAGAATATGTGAGATTTATTCATGAAAACGAATTAAAAGTTAATGTGTGGACTGTGAATGAGGAATCTGATATGAAAGAAGTATTAAAGATGGGAGTAGATGGAATCATATCTGATGATGTAGAACTCGTGAAGAAAGTATTGAATGAAAATTAGTTATTTAGGCTCTGAGTTTGAGGATTTAGATGTAAGATGGAATAGTAGAAATAGACAGAGTCAAGTTTGTGAGTTACACTTTACTAATTATTTATGGGTGGGAGATGATGGCTGCTGACATCGTGCTGAGGGGGCCTATCCCACTCTAGAAATCAAAGTAATCGATAATTCTTTGGTAGACAGTATTAAATAAATAATCATCATCCCTATAATTAGTTTCAAACTTATTTGAACCACTCACCATCAGAAATTATCCTTTTCCTTATCAGTATTGCAGCACTTGATAAAAGACCAATTATTATGAACGGGTTAAATCCGGGAATTAGCGGTATTTCTGTAACTATGGAACATTTTCCATTATCTTCAAATATATTTTCACTACTATCCCTTAAAAGTATACATAAATTATTCTTAATCAAAATATTCCCTGAAACAATGTTGTAATGACTGGACACTAAAAAAATCCCCCTAGAGTTATAGTTAAAGGTGTTTCCCATTACGCTTGTGTTATTACTATGTGATAATCCTAATCCAGAGTAAGTGTTATAATTCGCAGTATTTCCCGTTACGCTGGTATTATGACTTTTGTGTAAACCAATCCCGGAATGGCTATTGTTAATTACACTGTTTCCTGAAATATTGTTAAAACTGCTATATGCCAAACTTATCCCCTCTCGCTTACCATTCCTTATGGTGTTTCCCACAAGAGTATTATTTTCACTAAATGTCAGTTCTATCCCTTCAAAACCATTATTATTTATAAAATTCCCTGAAATAATGTTATTGCAACTACTTAATAGACCAATTCCTCCATACAAACTATTTCTGATTTGATTATTCGCTACTGTGTTATTTTCACAATCCCCTAAAGAAAGGCTGTATTGACAAACTAGAAAAGTATTATTCTCTATTAGACTGTTATTTACAGAGCCTAAACTAATACCACTTCCTGCATTTATAATGGTACAATTTCTGATGATGAAAAAAACATTAGAATTTTTTATCCGGATGCACTTTTCTCCCCCACCACCAGGTTTTACGGGACTCTCTATAACCAAATCTTCAATAACATATGGATCGGAATAAGTTCCGTTCCCCGTACAGATACTCGCTTGTTTAGCAATCGACCAATTATTAGTAAGACTATGGTCATCAATATAAATATAGATTGGCTCCAATATTTTTGAAATTTTTATATCATAATTAAATTTACATTCTCTGTAAGTGAAAATAGAATTAAAGGTAAAAATGGGTAGGAGAGAGAATATTCCTAAGATTATAAGTAGGTTTATTAATCTTGATTTTTGAATTAATTTCATTTTGAACTAATCAAATAAATATTAGTTCCGTCTTGATATAAATTCTTATAGAAAAAAAAGGGGGGATAATCGATATCATCAATAAACAAATACACATAGAAGATGGGGTTGGTGAGGTGGGGGTGTACGTTGGGAGCTTTCGGGCGACCAATTTAGCCTGCCACTCTCAATAGCACGAGTGTGTGGCATGTCGAAAGAGGAGTATGAGGTTCAGGCTTAGAGTCTGAGGGTTTGAGAAGTAGGATGAGATGGTAAAGGTTAACAAGTAGGTGGGGGAGTTATGTTCGTGAGCGACGATTTTCTTATTATTTTACTAATTTTTACCCATTTCAACTTAAGTCAAGGATAAAACTATAAGAAAAGTATTTAGCAATCAATCCTTTCTTTTTTATCAAACTATTCTAGGGTTCCTTTAAATGAATTATTTTTTGGGGAAAGTAAATGCCACGCGAACTACACGGTAAGAGGCTAATAGGGTATACATTGGGAAGTTTTGGTACGACACTGATAAATATCTTTTCAGAATTGTTCTCATTTCAGTATTATGTGTATACTATAAATTTGGATTCACTTGTAGTGTCGATAGGTTTATCTTTAAATATTCTCATCTCAGCTATATTTGCGATATTATTTGGTGTCATGGCTGATAACAAAAAACCAGGTCGATTAGGAAAACGACGTCCCTTTTTGCTTTATGGAATACCCGTGTGGGTAGTAACAAATATAATGTTATGGTTTCCTCCTTGGAAATGCCCTCAAAATAATTCCATGTTTTTACCTACAGCTCTGTTTTTTTGGGGAGTCTCTATAACTAGGTCAGTATTTGCTACTCTTATATTGATCGTATACAACTCTATGCTTCCAGAACAATCTCAAACTCTCAAAAATAGAGAAAAAATTGCTTCAATTATAGGCATGTTTAGAATAGTTGCCTCTGTTGTCGCATTATTCCTTCCTTTGTTAGTACAGAGCATGTTAGATGATCCTCAAAATGTCAAATGGTGGGATCCTTCAGGAAAAGTGATTTTAACCTATATTCCAATAATGGGCATATTATTTACTGGATTTAGTTTAGTCACTGTTCTTTTAGTCTATTTTTCTGTTGATGAACGCTTTCATGAAATCACTCAAGATTTCGAAGAGAAAAAGATTTCTTTAACAAGCGTGATAGGTCATATGGCTTTACCAGCGAAAGATAAAAAATATAGGCTCCTTGTTATCGCAGATTTTATTGTGAGCATGGGGGGTTTTTGGGGCATGCTAATTTTTTCCTTCCAAACATACGTATTAAATTACAGACAATCTCAATTTTTTATCTATATATTAATTTCAATCTTTGGAAAGTTAGGGTGGTATATACTTTGGAGGCAGGTTATAAAAAAGAAAAATGACAACCAGAGTCTTCTAAATCTATATATAATTAACCGCTTTATTGGGGGGATGGTTTCTTTTTTAGTTTTATTCTATTTTCTTCCAAATATTTCTTCTGGCGCATCTTTAGTAATATATATTATTGTGTTTGGCACCATTCTCGGATCTAATTATTCAGTCACTTTATTTTCCATTCCAATCAATGCCTCATTAATTCATAAGGCAGCAGAAAAGAGGGACTCTGAAAATCTTGAGAAATCTATATCTGAGATATCTGGAATATATTATGGGTTTTCAACCTTCATGTTTTCTATGGGGTATTCCATTTCGACATTTCTTGTTGGTTTCATTTTAACAGGATCAAATGCTGAAAATCCTGTCATCATATTGATCTTAATTGCTGTTAGAGGTATATTTGTTGCTATAAGCTTAGTTTTTCTAAGAAAGTTAAAATTTAACGAACTGTAAGATTACACATTATCAATACATCAGATTTAGTGTCTGAGGGTTAGAGTGTAGGAAGGAATGATAAGATTATGTAGAGGAGTTATGTTCGTGAGCGTCGATTTTCTTTTTTTTAAATTTAAGGTACCATGATTCAGCGTCTCTTTTTTGAAAGCACCCTAGGATCCATAAATAAAAAGAAATAAGAATTAGAATTTATAACTTCGACTTTGAATATTTTCATATATTTCCTGTGTTAAAGGTGTAAATTCTGATTCATTTGGTAGTAGGATATACATCTGATCATCATTTTTATCAGGATCAAAACCTTCTTTTTTCAATTTCACCTTTTTGAGCTTAAATGTCGACGTTGTTTTCAATTCTGGTTTGAATCTGAGGAAGATCGGAATACCATAATGGGGTAAGTTTTTGGTTAAAAGATCAGTTAGGTCTTTTAAATTAAAATCCTCGACTGAAGTTCTTGGTACAATTGCCGCCATTCCAGCTCGCCCCTCAGTACCAGGAATCTGGACGCCATAAACAGTTGAGAGTAAAACTTGATCAAAGCTATTAATTATCGTTTCAACTTCTGTAGTTGATATATTGTGAGCCTTCCAACGAAAAGTATCCCCAAGACGATCAACGAACTGGGCATGATTATTTCCAAGATCTCTCATTAAATCCCCTGTGTTGAACCATTCGTCTCCCTCCTTAAAGACATTGTGAAAAATCTTTGATTCGGTTGCCTTTTTATCTGTATACCCTCTAAATACAGCCGTTCCCTCAAGCTCAAATAACAATAAACCTGACTCACCTAGGCTGACTCTTTCCATGAAACCTTTGTCATTTATAACAGGTTTTTCTTCTTCATGATTGTATTTAACAATAGCATATGAACTCATAGTACACCCCACTGTACGATCAAAATTCAAATAATTAAAAAAAGAACCTACAGCTTCGGTTGCTGAATAATATTCTACTATTTTGGGAATGTTAAATCGTTTTTTAAAATCCATCCATATTTCGGGACGAAGGCCTAAACCAAGTACCTTTTTTACAGGATTGTCTGCATCGTCAGGTTTAGGAGGTTGATTCATCAAGTATCTACACATCTCTCCTATATAATTAAAAGCCGTAGCATCATATTTGCGAATCTCATCCCAAAATTTACTAGCACTAAATTTACGACCAATAGCTAGGGCAGCTCCCCCTCCAAAAGTTGTAGCACACCCTGGTCCTATAGTATTTGAATGAAAAAGAGGAAGTGAAACATACATAGTATCTTCAGGTGAATAATCTAATATTTTACTTAATAGATTATAGCAGCCGACCATAGTAGCGTGAGCAAAAAGAGTAGCCTTAGGAAAACCTGTAGTTCCTGATGTAAATATATAGGTAATTGAATCAGATGTTTCTACATCGACTGTAGTTGAGGGATTATCTATAGGAAAATTTTTAGCTTCACTCGACAGATCGATGAAACCTTCTGGAGTTGATATTAAACCTTGATCAGGTAAAAAAAACAACATTTGATCTTGCGAGAGATTAAGCTCCAATTTAACGTCGTTAAATATTTTGAAGCAGTTTTCACCAACAATAATAAATTTACCTGGTGTAAGGTTTAAACAATGTACTAAACTTGATTCACGTAGATCAGTGTTAATTAATGATGTTATTGCTCCAATCTTACCTATTGCAGTGACAATTATTAAATACTCTGGTCGATTGGCCATAACCAACTCTACTACATCCCCTTTCTTCAAACCTAATGAGATAAAAAAATGAGCATAACGGTTTACCCATTCATTAAATTCTTTATAGGTTAGGGTAATATCTTCAAATTTAATGGCAATATTTTCAGCATATTTTTCGGCACTTATTTCTACAACTGTTCCCCATGAAGTTTTATTTTCACTTGCTATTTTATTAAGAGCCAAAAGCTCAGGTCCAAATTTCTTGAGAAATTCCATATTTCTTTTGATAAATTCGTCCTTAGGTATCAGATCTTGGTCCTTTAAATCTGGTTCTTCTACCATTTTAACCATATCTTTCTTTTTGTGGAATAAGTTTTGTATTTAGATTTCTTGTTGAATAAAATAAGTCGGTTTTCAATACTACTATCATAAGATGGATCTCAATTTATATTTTTTGAGTTAGAAATCTCTTTTTAGGAATTGGATGGAATGGTAAGAGGTAGATTAGGAAGTAGGTTGGGGGAGTTTTGTTCGTGAGCGTAGCTCTTTATTTTTATTTTTATAATACCAATTTTATTAGTCTGTTGGTTTTAAATTTTTTCGCATTCCAATTCGACTATGCCCTGTTAGATAATATTTTTCCAATTTGCAGAATATATTGTAGCCCTGCTTAGCATAAAACCAGGAGCTTCATATCCCGCAGTCCACGTCCAAACGTTATATATTCCGAGGGAAATCAGCTTTTCTTCTAATTTTTTGAGAACTGCTTTTCCCCAACCTTGCCTTCGATATTCTTTTTCGATGAATAAATCAGTTAATTGACACCAGTTGTTAAAATTTTCTCCGTTTTTATAAGCCAGACCACTGGAACACCCTACAAATTTACTACCATCCATTAAAACATACCCTAATCTATCAGAAGTTTGATTTACTCCGGTATGCAAGAGCTCATAATCTTTAAATCCAGCATTCATTTGAGAAAATTCCGTCTCCGTCATGTCCCGCTCAATAATTCTAATTTCTTTCATTTAGATTCTACATTTTACGGAGAGTGAAGTTAATTATTTAAAATTTGTGCCTAGGTTTTAAGGGTTTATGGGTCTAAGGGAATGGTAAGAGTAAGATTAGGATCTAGGTGGAGTTATGTCACAGACCTTTTTTACCAATCCAAACTTGAAGTATAATCCATCATGGTTTAACTCAAAATAAAAAAAAAATAATAAAACGAAATTAATTATTCGGGTACAGCTATTCCAGCCATAGCAATTGCTTCTGGAAAAGTATTCCAGACTTTAATAGCGACTTCATGTCCTTCGATATCTTTAAATTCATAGAAGTAAGTATTTACTCGCGTAAATGCTTCATCAAATTTTCCTTCTTTTACTTCCCAGATTGACACTATTTTAAATCCGTTCTTAGTAAGTGCAACAGGTTGGGCAACTACCTCCCCTAAAGATTCATCACCAGGATATTTGGGGATTAACTCGAGATATTTTTTGACTACTTCATTTTGTTTATGACTTGGGTATGTCGTAATTGAAATAATATAAGGCATTTCCAATCATTCCCTCCTATTTTTAATTATTTATCTCTTTTTTAAGAGCAAGAATACATAGTCATCGTTAAGAATTTAAGCTTTTACATTTTTGTATATGAAAACAACTTCTATCTCAAAAAATTCAGCGTCTGATTTCAATGAAAATTCCATAAAAAAAATTAAGCTTCTTTGAATTTATAGCCCAAGTTTAATTTAAGTTCTTTCGAGCGACCTATTTAACGTTATATACTCCTATGGTTCCCCCTGTTTGGTGATATCGCTAATATTCTTTTATTGAGTATGCTCAGCCAGATGCTCAAGCAAAAGACGGGCTATTTTTTCGGGCTCCATTTGAACGGCCCAATTAAGCGCAACTTCGAGGATCTCGAATCGATATGGTCCCTCAACATAATTGGAATTTGCTTCAGCCGCCTCTTTGGAAACATTGCCTCCATTTCGGGGCCAGATATATAGAGTAGGCATAACAACTGGTTTTAAAGGTTGATTAGCCCAATAGCGCAAAGCCCGATACCAGTGAAAGACAACCCGAAGTGTTTCTTCGCTATTGAGCGCCTTTCGATACGGATCGGTCTCTTCAGCCGGCAAACCTATACGTTTAAGTGAGGCTTCAAAATTTATCAACTCCATGCCCTCTTTTCCGTAAGTAGAGAAATAACTAAATCTTTTTCGTTGTGTATCCGTCACATTTGACCTCATCACCTCAAGGACTGCCATAGGATGTGGAATGTTAAT
>JAEOTL010000361.1 GCA_016839845.1 Promethearchaeota archaeon | reverse complement strand
GTTTCTTTAATGTTTCTTCCAACGGATATGCATTTTCTGGATTCCAGCCCATTTTCTTGCAATAATCTTTATAATCAGCAAGATAATCGGTATCGAATGCTCGATCTGGTAATTTGTTGTTAATAATGCTAATGCCTTCTCGTAATGTAAAAGCCTGCCTTAATGTTTGAATTCTTAACCCTATCTCCAAAAATTCGTCAACGGACATATCCCAACCTGTTAGGGCTTTGATTAAATCCTTTAATGGATATTTTTGAAAGAATGTAGCAAACTCACATAATCCAAGACTACAAACTGTTTGCCATATTGCAGCTATTTTCATCTCAGCTTCAGATCGTTCATCACCCGGTTCTTTAAAGTTTTGGGGGATACCAAATCCATCTATCATGCCATCTTGTTTTCCTAATGGTCCACCTCCTAGCATATCAAGACACGCAGTCGTGTGCCTTCCCGGGGTTGGGTCAAATGCAAATGATGCTCCCATACTTTTATAAAATTTAGGAGAATGCATTCCTAATTCTTGACCCATGGAATGAATTGCATATTGTTCTCCTTTCCCCAATCTTTCTGCAGCCACTTTTGAGCCATCTGCTAAGATATCACCAAATCCTTCCCTTTCGATCATTTTTTTCACTAATTCCACAGCTGCCGATGAATTCCCCCAAGTTAACTCAAGACCATCAGTGTCCTCTTTAGTTATTAGTCCATTCTCGAAACATTCAATGGCAAACGCAACTGTACCCCCTACAGAAATTGTATCAATTCCAGCTCTATTGCAAATATCATTCAATATGAATATTGACATGAGATCATCATTAAGGATTAGATGCCCTAAACTCGCACACGTTTCATATTCCGGTCTGTGTGTTTCTTCAATATTAACTTCAGGAACTTTCATGATAGCACCGCATTGAACAGGGCAAGAAAAACATCCATAAGATTTCTGTTTGAACTTATTAAGTTCTTGACCAGAAATCTTATTTAATCTATCCATAGGGAAGTCTTCTTTTGATGTACCGCCCCAATTTTTTATTGGAGTGTCTCCTGATGTTGCAGAGAAAACATTGCCAGCTGTAGTTCCAAACGTGCCGAATATGGTTATCATCCCACCCTTCGCAGATTTAATACCTTCATTATAAGATCTTGTGAGGTCTAATAGAGCGGAATTGTCTACTATAGGTATTTTTATATTACCTTTTAGTACTATTGCTTTCAATTTTTTTGATCCCATCACAGCTCCAAAACCTGATCTCCCCGCGATTCTTGCTTTATCATTAACTATACCAGAGATTAATGAAAGTTTTTCACCCGCCTGACCAATACTAGCAACTTGAATAGTCCCATGCTTTTCTTTTAACTTTTCTTCAGTTTCTACAGCATCTAGTCCCCATAATTCTGATGCATCATGAACTGTCATCTCCCCATCAATAATAGTTATATATTTTGGAGAATCAGCTTTTCCTTTAATCAGAATGGCGTCAAACCCACACTTCTTTATTTCTGGACCAAAATACCCTCCACAATTTGAGTCACCCCATGTTCCTGTGAGAGGAGATTTACCTGCGACCATAAACCGTCCGGTTAATGGTGCAACGGTACCTGTAAGTAACCCCGGAAAGAATCCAAAAATCGCTTCTGGGCCAAGCGCATCCGTTTTTGCTGGCATTTTTTCATAAAGAAGCTTAGTTGCTAAACCATAACCACCTAAATATTGACGATAATAATCCTCAGATAAAATCTCTTCCTCAAATGCATTTTCTGAAAGATTTATCCACAAAATTTTCCCAAAATAACCTTTCTCCATATCTATTAACTCCTTTAATTATTGTAATTAAGATATCTTTCCCATTTACATAAATGTAAAAAAGAAGGAATCTCAAGTGCTTAAGTTAATTTTTAATTATTTTAATAACTTAAAAATCAAATTATTTTAAGTCATCTGATAGTTCTCAAGATAAGGAAGGGTTATTTCTAATTACTTTTTAAGAAATTGAATTAAATTCTTCATTTTTGAAACCCCATGATTTTAAAATATATTCGGCATCGTTCATTATGTTTTCAATTAGAGTTTTCACCGGAATTATGCTGTTTTGGAATCTTATTGAAGGTGAAGGAACACTGGTTCCTCTTAAAGTTCGGTGATAAAGTCTTCTATGATAATCTTCTGTGAAAATGTCAGTATTTAAATTCATTTCTTTCCTTTCTATAGAAAATGGGCTCTCCTCAGTTGTCAAGATTGCTGTTCCTAAACAAACAGCGTCAGCACCCATTGCTAAAGCCCCAAGAAAACCACGAGCATCCCCTATTCCTCCTGCAGCAATAATAGGAGTTTCAAGTATTCTTCTTCCCATTGTAAGATTGACAAGGGTTGAATGTTGAAATGGATTCTTATATCCCGCCGATTCCATTCCCATTAGTGTTATGGCATCCGCTCCTGCCTCTTCTACAGATATTGCATGTCTCATCAATGGACACTTAGGAAACCAATAACATCCTGCGTCATGTATTCTCTCACCAAGATAAAGTGCTTGATATGCGGAGGTAGTAAAAATATTTATACCCGCATTGATCGCAACTTCTAGAAGGTCCATATAATTTTGCTTATCCCCGTCCGCATCTACAGTAATATTTACTCCAAACGGTTTATCGGTAAGTTCTTCCATTTTTTGAAGTTTAAGTTTGAATTCTCTAATTTCATAGTTCATTGAAGCAATTATTCCTAAACCTCCAGCGTTCGAGAATGAAGCAGCGAATTCACTTACACCATATCTAGCAAACGCAGCCATTATTAAAGGATACTTAGTTTTAGTTAACTTTGTTATACGAGTATTCCAGATCATATAAACCAACAGTTTCTTACATATTTATTATATTAAACTGTAAGAAAAAAAAAAAAAACTTTATGATTTTAATGTTTTAAGGCAAAGAACAGAATTAGAACAGAGGATTCACCGGAAATTATCGATTGTTTTCTGAGTTTTATTATAATTTATCAACTTACTGCTCTTCTTCCAGTATTTAAAATCTCAAAACTATCATAATAACTACTAACTCATAAAAAGAAATTGGAAAATAAAAAAAATAAATTGGTGATTAACTAATTAACTTCTTCTTTTTTTGATTATATAAATCAAGGTTATAATGATTCCCATAGAAGTGTTTAACAAAATTGGGAGTTCGAAGCCAGGAATTGCCGCAGTTGTAGGCAATTCTATAGAAAATTCATAAATTATATTTGTTTCATTATCTTTTATTTGATAACCTATCCAAGCTCCATAAGTTTCATCATAAGTCCATGTTTCTGTACAATTTTCTAAGTATATATCCAGAACAGGAGGAAGTAGAGGAAAATCTATAACAAGATCTCCCTCTTCAGCATTATGAACAACGGTATTACCTAAATTCTGCCATTTTGGAGCCCAAGTAATTTCATCTAAATATTGATACACAGGAGTGGGTAATTGAGCAAAATATAGTGCCCCATTATAGATAGTAGTATTCTGGCCCCAAATTAAATTAGTCCTCCATGTAATATTCTTTGGACTATAAAAACTCCGAACAACATAATCAACAAGATCTGGCGTACCTCCAAACTCCCCTAAGGTCCAATCCCAGTTATCTGTTGTATAATTTACCCCATCCTCCCCAAGAAGATCTATATTAAAATCAACAGTAGTTACAATAGATTTTCTTTTAGCGCCTACTTGTAAAGCCCCAGAGCCAAATAGTCCTTCAAAAAGCCCAACATAACCTGTGCCAAATAAATCTTCCATACTTTGGTTGTTTGCAGTTCTTACTATCAAGATCTTCTGATCTCCGGGTGCTCCATGAAATGTATAAGTTCCTATTTGAGAATTAGCTGGTGGGGTAATTAATAACATCAGACTTACCATTAAAAGAAATGATATCATTAATTTTGGTTTATTCATTTTTAAACATTATTTAGTTTTATGTAGAAAGACTTGTAATTAATCTATATTTTAACTGGTTTCTATATAAATATTCCTATAGATCTATTATTGATGTATCTAATTGGATTTAGTGCATACAATGAATATTTATATTAAATTACTGTGTTTAAGACTATAATCAATCGAAAAAATTAATTAACAAATAAACAGTAACTAAAAATATGAAATACCTTTCACCAGAGAATAATCTCGAAATTTATTATAAAATTAGTGGAAATGAAAATAACCCCAAAATGGTTTTAATTCACGGTCTTTTTTTAAATAGCGATTGCTGGCGGGAACAGCTGAAAACCTTTGAAGACCAATTTTATATTCTCCGTTTTGATCTTCGTGGCCATGGAAGGACTACAAAACCAAAAAAACGCTTTACAATTCGAAATTATGTAGATGATATGTACAGTTTATTGACATACCTAAATTGGACAGAAAACCTTTACATTGTTGGGCATTCACTTGGTGGAATGGTTGCCCTTGTATACGGACTTGAAAATCCTTCAAATATAAAAAAAATGGTTATTGCAGATAGTTTTTGCTTTATTAGCCAAGAAGCAATTACCGACGTTTTAGGTCGAGTAAATAACTCCAAGCTTGATAACTTCGCAATAGGTATAAGTAAACGAGGTTTATCTCCTTATAATGAAGACACCGCAGAATTTGTAGCAAAAATGGTTACTGATCATATGACAAAAAAGGACTGTCTTAGTGCTACTGCGGCTTCTGCGGGATTTAATGTTTGCGAAAATTTAAAAACACTAAATATTCCAGCATTGGTTTTAGTTGGCAAAAAAGATATTACCACTCCAGTGTGGGCAAGTGAAATGATCCATGAATGGTTACCTCAATCAGAATTAGTTATTCTTCCGGATGCAGGGCATCTGACAATTTTAGATCATCCAAGAGAGTTTAATAACCAAGTAATTTCATTTTGGGAGAAGTCGGAACCTGAATGATTGAAGTAATTAATTATGATATATCCCTCTTAATTACACTCGCATTCCATGACCATCCTATTCCAGCTGAAATGAAAACAACTAATTCACCTAAATAGCTCTGTAGATAGGCCATTTTCTCCACACATATGCAAACAGGATTTCAATCCAAAGAAACCATAAAACAAATGGTGTAGGATTCATCCTCCAATAATTTATATTATCCCCGAAAAGAAATGGGGATAAAAGGTAATAACCAATAAAACTAAATGTTCCAATGATTATAACTAGCAAAAATCTAAAAAGAAAATTCTTCCATTGAGGAAATTTTTTTGGCCAATTGTCAAAAAATAAAGATACTAACACAACAGCACAAATGAGAAATATCGCATAAGTAATACTCATCATGTACCAACCTTTAAATCTAGTTACAGCATCAGGAGGTGTTCCCCCAATCGCAATAAAGAACGGATCGAATAAATTTTTCGCAATAATATCAGGAAAAAAATAGGAAATCAGTAAACCTAACAATGCACAAGATGCAAATGCGATAATTCCTATATATGGTTGTTTCTTCCCCAATTTACTCCACGGCCAATACTCAAAAGCCATAAGCGTGAGAAGTGAAAAAAAGATCAACCATTGAGTCCATCCTAATGAAAAAGCGTAACTGGGAAAAAAAGTAATGGGTTTAACTGCTGAAGCCTCAGAGGATGCCATAGGATTCCCTGCGGGGATAAATAGTAAAAACCAAACAATTAGGGTTATTGTGTTACCAATGATCCAAACAATTGCTCCTCGTTTAGGTTGCTTTATCTTAAAAAATGGCCAATACATTGTACCAGCAACCCAAAGGACTGCAAAAGAAAAACAAGAACCACTTAAAGCGCCGAAAATTGATGCACCAACAAACCATGCTATATAAGAATTTGGGTTTTGGCCACTATAAACTGAAATAAATAAAGGCAAAAACACGAGAACGAAAAGACATATAATCACTCCATTAATAGCAGTTCCTACAATCCCTACCTTCCAAGGTTTTTTAAACCAATTGTAATAAGGCCAATTCTCAAACCAAATAGCCCACATGACACCAATTAATCCAAATCCACCGATCACAGTAGCCCATGCTGTAACTTCCATCTCATATAAAGGTAAAGGATTATGCCAACGGGGATCAAAAAAAATCCACCAGGTGGCTAAACTTATTATAAATACTATTAAAATTGAAAGAATACCAGCAACAGGTTGCTTATATCGAGCCATTACAATCATTGGTGCCTCATCAGCAGAGGGGATCCCAACTTTTTCGCCTGTCAGAGCCATATTGACCACTCATCTAATATTAAATGAATATTTAATTCAAAAGTGAATAATTAAGATATTATCTTATATTTATCTTATATTTATCTTAGATCTATTTTAACTTCTTTAAATCTTCTTAAGTAAAGAGAATTTATAAAAAGTATTACAAGGTGCTTATAGCAAAAAACTTTTTATATTTAAATACAATTTTGTATTACGAAATACAATTAAACTAAATTTAAACTAAAATCTTGGAAAAGGTAGAAAAGATATGAAAAAAACTAAAATAATTACAATTTCACTATTAGGATTGCTACTATTGATCCCATTTATGACACCTACAACTGCCTATGTTCCTGTGGCTGAAGAAGAGGAATACTTATGGGAGTTAAATCAATATAACGCTAATTTTGGTCAATTTTTCGCAGATAATATGAGTGATGTGTTAGGTGCGATCTTTAACCAATCTGCAGATTTTCAAATAGCTACAGTTTATAGTGGTTGGAGCTGGGACGACATTCTACCCCAATCATCTTGGCCTCTTACAGTTAAAGCCATTTTACCTGAGAATACTAGTGCATTACTTTCAGATTATTTTATCTTTGATAATATAACTTATACACCAGTCTTTCTGGGTGCTGGATATAATGTTCTACATTGGACACCATCTAGTTTGTTCTACGATGATACCTGGTATATCGTAAATGATACTGCTAGTTTTGCGGCACAGAGTTTATATGGTGCCGTGGCATTTTCTCCTTATACATTGATGGGAGTTCCATTTGGGCCGAATAATATAAACTGGACAGAATTTGTGGGGTTGGTTAACTGGGGAATGGGTGGCCATTGGACAGGGGATGCTGTAAACACTACAGCAACTGCTTTATCTGATGGTTATTCATTGTCAGTACCTGCCTTTGGTTTTGGAAGCAATACACTGCCATTAACTATAAATGTTACCTATACAACTGATGGTATTCTTAATAACTACACGTTTGAGTATGGATCTCTTATGCTTTTCTTTTATGAGCTAGTTTCATATATCGCTGATGCAGTGAATCCAGTAATAATAGATTCTCCGAATGATTTAAACGTTGATCACGACTATACAGGGGAGAGTTTCTCGTGGACAGCAACAGATGCAAATCCTGCTAATTATACGATAACACGTGATGCTACTCCAGTTGTAACAACAACTCCATGGGTAAATGGTACACCAGTTATTTACAATATTCCGGATGGATTAACACCAGACACTTACACATTTCAAATCACTTTTGAAGATACAAGTGCTAATACTCGATCTGATTCAGTAGTGATGACTATTAATGCTCCTGATACAACAGATCCTATTATAACAGACGCTCCGATCGATTTAGTTCTTACAGTTGGAGCTACGGGCCAAAGTCTTTCGTGGACAGCAACGGATGCGAATGCTGGTACTTACACTATAACGGCAAATGGATCCGTTGTTGTTGTAACAGCAACTCCATGGGTAAGTGGTGCACCAGTTATTTACAATATTCCAAACCCCCAAAACACCTTCCCTAGTGTTAGCACATATGAAATAACTTTTTCAGATGATAATGGGAATACTGCGTCTGATTCAGTTACGGTGACTGTATCTCCACCTGTAGCACCGCCCGCCATTCTTGGATATGATACGTTTATAATCATAGGTATCATCGGTATTTCGTTTGTTAGCTTAGTAATTTTTAAAAAGAAAAAGAAATAAGTAGAAAACTCAAAATCTAAATTTATTAATTTTTTTTTTTTTTATTAAAAATCTATAATACAGTCAAATTATAAATAACGATCTAGGGTTCTTTGAGTTTTAATATAATTTATCAACTTACTGCTCTTCTTCCAGTATTTAAAATCTACCATGAACCCTTCTGCCATCTTGGTAATCGAATCATTAAAATTATCGAACTTAATCGGATCTGTTGTAAACATTGCGTTATTTACCGTTTCTCGAATCACCCAAACTCCAAGTGGTACGACGTAACCCCCAGAAACTTCTCGAAATATCAGGACTCGTGCCTGTCGTTTAATCTTGTACAAATACTCACAGACAGATTTTCGAGCGGCATAGTAAGCCCCAGTAATATTACTCGCATAATTTTTTCTCCCTCCGTAAAATTCAAAATCAGTCATTATCTGTGGTTTTAAATTCCGATTCTTTCCATCGAGAGATATGTTCCATAAAGTATTCGGTGCCCAAACTTCATTCATTTCATACATAAACTTCCCTGGAAATAAGAGAACCTTAAAATGGTTATCAAGATATGTTGCCTCAAATATTTGGTAATCATCTATTTCAGGGAACTTTTTGATTTCCTTTATCAGGCCCTTTGAAATTATATCGTCAACAGCAGTAATAGTCCATCTTGTGGGAACTATTCTACGTCTCTTTTCTTCCCCAAGAAGCCCCGCAGAAAAAACTCGTTTTATGGTTGATTCTGGGACCTTTCCTTTAAAGTAAAGATGTTCTGAAACAGCTTCGGTTGCCTTGAGATCTGTATCAGAAACGCAATAATCAACTTGAGGGTGTATTTTTGTATTCTCTGCTATAGTAATTTTCTCGGTCATACCAGAAGGTCCCATAGGTAGCGAATGGTTGTCCATCATCATCCGTAAGTTCATTTTTTCTAGTTTTGTCTCGGTATCAACTGGTCGTGCTGCCATAGAAAGTTCTTGAGAGGTTTCCAAGAGCTTTTTAATCTTTATTGGAAGTGTACTTTTTCGACTCTTGCGACCAATGAACACATTCGCTTTAAAATTACTTCGAACGAGACTGCTCCTGTAGCGTATAACGTCCACCATCTTTTTCCCAAACCATAATTCTGGAGCGTCCAGAATATGGTAATCCGATATATCAAGCCCTGTTTCAAATTCTTGGAACGGTACCAATGGTCCTAGATAGACATTTGGATAACTAAAATGTCCTACAAAAAAACCAGGTGGACTTGCTCCAAAAATCTCTACATTCCTCTGGGTTTTATCAATCTCAAAAGGAACCATGGATTTTAAAACAGATTTCTTTAATAAGATTGGGCAAGTTTTTTTCCCACAGAGTAACCTTCCTCCTTTACAACGAAGGCAGATGTTCTTTTCAGTTGGAGGGCGAACCACTATGTTGTCTCAAAAAATGTTTATTCAATGAATAATAAATCCCTTCTATTATTAAAAGTGATGAAGGGTTTAAATTTATAATATTTATAATTCAAAATCTTCAATAAACTATTAATCCTATTGTTGCGTCTTTTCTTAAAGAGAAATGCTAAGGTTGAATGTGTCCAGAATCCCGAGCGATACTTAGTATCTTTTGAGTTAGTATATTAAAATTTACCTGGTTAAACATGGTTCTTTTTCGCATCATTGTTTCTAAAAAGAAAAATCTGACGGAAAAGACACCATCGTTTCTAATAACGGTGGGGAATAATGTCCATTTTGCATAGTAATAATTTGCTCTACATACTTCCATTCCCTTTTTGAAGAGTACTTTTTCATCAGGATTTAATATAATGTTTAAGTTTGCAATCTCCTTAACTTGTGAGAAATGAGATCTCCTCTTTAAACTCAAAGATATTTCATTGTCCCTAACATCATAATTATAAATAACATAATAAAAGGGTAGAACCCCAGGAAGGTATTTTTGATGGGATTCAAGTCGGGAAGACAGCCAAACTCTAGAGATAATTCTATAAATGTAATAGATAATGAAAAATGAAGTGTAGAAGTTAATTAGTAGTCGAATAAAAAAAATATCCACAGAATTGGTTAGGAGTGATGTTAGAAATACAATAAAAATTAATGAATTTATCATTGTGAAGAAGCTTCCTGCTTTTTCAATATAAAAACTGTGTTCTTTTTTAGAAAGAGGGAATAAGTAGGGGATTTTCGTCGTTGTAAGAAGATCCATAGATATATGCAAACCGTAAAATAAAGAACCAATAAGCCATACAATAAAAAAAGATCGAGATCTCAGGCTAGAATATATTAAACTTATTAAAGCGGATACTATTATCCCAACAATATATGAATGAGAACCTCCGCGATGTTCAAGATAATTAGATTTAAATACTCGTTTCAATGGTGTTATAAAGACATCTAAATCTGGCAAAATTGAAAAAAAAGTGGCTAAAAAGAAATAATCAAAGGTGACTCTCCCTAAAAAAAGAAAGTATAACAAAGCCCCAACAACTGAATGAGTGAAGAAGTCCATAGGTTAGCACTAGTAATTATACTTCTTGAAAGAAATTAGAAACATAATAATCTTTTTGCTATTTTTTATAATTAATTCTGCTCAACTATTTTTAGATTTTCTTCTTTTATAGT
>JAEOTL010000360.1 GCA_016839845.1 Promethearchaeota archaeon | reverse complement strand
TTGATAAAAATCCACGCTGCGAACGTTACAATGGGGGATTGTGAGATGCGTAATCTCCAGTTCTCTGGTTTGCTGAAGTTCTTCATGCGACTAGGAATAGGTTTTAGGAAACCAAGAAAAAAGGATTTTATATTAGGGCAGGAATTTGCTGGGGAAATTGAAGCTGTAGGCAATGATGTTACACAATATAAAAAAGGGGATCAAGTTTTTGCCCATGCGGGTTTCCAGTTTGGGGGTTATGCTGAATATGTATGCTTGCCCGAAAATGGAACAATTTCAATTAAACCGAGAAATATATCATATGAAGAAGCTGCTGTCATCCCTACTGGAGGATTTGAGGCGTTGCATTATCTTAGAAACGCAAATATTCAAGAAGGCCAAACAATACTTATAAGGGGAGCTTCTGGGAGTATAGGTACCATTGCTATACAGCTTGCTAAGTACTATGGGGCAGAAGTTACAGGAGTAGGTAATCCCACGAGTTTAGAAGTGATGAAATCTATTGGTGCCGATAAAGTAATTGATTATATTAAGGAAGATTTTACCAAAAGCGGTGAGACCTATGATGTTATTCTTGATGTGATTGGCAAGAGTTCAATTTCAAATTATATAAGTTCGCTAAATAAAAACGGAATCTTTCTTGCAGCTAATCCTAAAATGTCATTGATTAATCGAGAGAAAAAGATAGCAACGGAAAACGAAAAGCAATTAATTAGCGGAAATAGAAGCACCAAAAAGGAAATGATTGAACAATTAAATTTCCTCAAAGGGCTTATTGAGGAGGGAAAGCTAAAATCGGTCATAGATAGACGCTTTCCGTTGGAACAAATTGTCGAGGCTCATGAGTATGTTGAAAAAGGGCAGAAAACAGGAAATGTAGTAATAAACATAAGTGGTGAAAAGAATGGTTGAGGAACAGAAGTCTAAACTATTTTTTTTAAGAATATTCCCAAGATGTCCATACTATAACCCTCTAAATATATTGTTTATTATACTTCTAATTGCTTTTGGTACCATAGGGTTATATTTTCTTAATTTATGGGCAGCTATTGTGTATTTAATATATGCGATTTCATGGTACTTTTTGATCATGCCCGTAGTGCATTGTAAACACTGTTTTTATAAGACTAAGGAAATTACTATAGATAGTACAACGGGGAAGAAGGTTGAGAATCTGCTGCCTAAAGAACAATGGGTAGAATCGTGTTTACAGAAGCATGTTGAATGCGGGAAAAAATGGGGTTTCAATTTTTTCATAGCATGGTTCTTACCTATTATCTTAATCGTTATTTCGTTCTTTTTGAATTTCTCTATATATGCTTTATTATCTTTAATTGGCTTTATAGTAGTGTTGGTAGTAATGCTTGTTTATGTGAGATATAAAGTTTGTCCAACGTGTGCTATCATGGAAGAATGTCATGCAGCTTTTTAAAAATGAATTGATAAAAATGAAGAATAAATTGGAGGATTCCCCATGAGTATCGAAATATGGTTATCTGGTTTTCTTTATCTGTTAATTTTGGTTCTACAAATAGTAATGGCAGTATTTGGATATATATTAGAACCAACTCCGAAGCATTATGAATCAGACTATAAGCTGCAAACTTTTAACAATGATCCAAAAAAATTTAAAATTGGTGTCGGAATAGCACTCATAGAACATTTTTGCGTCATTACACTAGCTATAACGTTGTTTTTTGTTATTAATCCATATAATATACTACCTGGAATTGTTTGTATTATCTTTCGAGTAGCAGAAGGTGCGATCCAGGTCTATAATGAAAAGGACTACTGGGGACTTCTCAATATAGCAAAAAAAAAATCAGTTGCTAGTGGTGCGGAGAAAGATTCGTTGATGGCTTCATATCGTAGCATTCTTGAAACAAAAAGCACTAGATTCGCTTATGCAATGGTTTGTTGGTCAATTGGTACACTCGCATTATCAATCGTATTAGTGACCTATGCGTTGGTAATCCCCTTTATTGGATGGTTAGGACTTATAGCCAGCATTCTAATTGGTTTTGCTAATGGAATGAGACTTATAAAACCTGACGTTAAAGCTTATGAAGGTTTATCATCCGCTAGTGGTATGATGGCGCTTTTATTTGAAGTACTCATAGGAATATCGCTAATATGGTTTCCACCCATTATCCCATAGCTAATCTAAACCTAGATGGACGACCCCCCCCAAAGTTCTGTATCAATTAAACGCAAAAGGGCAAGGCATTATTGAATTAATACAATTTATTATTCTTTATTTAACGGGGATTTGAGGTTATCTTAGTCCAAATATTTCATTTTTTTGCTTCAAAATGTAAAAGGAATGCCATCTTCAGCTACTTGAAATATTGTCTTTAGAAAAACTTATTTCTTTTAATGTATTATAGGAACCAGGTCGTATTGAACTATAGCTTAAAAAATAATTTAAAATATGGTAATTAAATTGGTAAAAGGAACAGTAAAGTTTTTTAATAGTAGTAAAGGATTTGGATTTATAAATTCTGAAGATGGAAATGATGTTTTTGTACATTTTTCAGCATTAGTTGGAGATGACGATGAAAATAAAACATTAAATGAAAATGATGAAGTTGAATTTGATGTAGTACAAGGAGAAAAAGGGCCTCAAGCAAATAATGTTGTTGTCACTAAAAAAGCCCCCCCACAACCAAAATCAAGCGGTGGCTATAGCGGGGGAGGTCGTGGCAGAGGTCGTGGTACTGGCGGTGGCGGTTATGGCGGTGGCGGTCGTGACGGTGGAGATCGTGGCGGTAGAGATCGTGGCGGTAGAGATCGTGGCGGTGGTCATAGGGGGGGAAAAGGCCGCATTGATAAAAAAGGTCGTAGTCGTGGTAGTGGTAAAAGATAGAGCTACTAATTCTTGGTATTAAATCAAGCCCACTAATAACGCAAAATTTCTTGATGGGTTAATCGCTCGCGTAGAAGATACTCAAAAAATTATCTGGACTTTAAAATATGAATCCTTTCGAGATTACTTCTTCAGAACTGAAAAAGAAGTATTAAGAAAAAAATAAATTAAAAAAAATATCAAGTTTTTTATTTATTGAAGTTTATCCTTCATCTCAATGTAGAAATCTAAAGAGGTTGGATTACGTAAAGCACCGCGATTGGCAACTGGCATACCATGTATGATTTTTGTTACCGCTATTTCGACTTTTTTGTTGCTGAACGTATAAGGAATGCCATCTTCTGGTGCTGCATAGATCAGCTTAGGTACATGTCTTGGAGAGGTTTTATCACGTAAAGTTTGTCGTATTTTGGCTTGAAGTTCGTCGGTTAATTCATAACCTTCATTCAAACAAACAAACATTACAATTCGGATATCTCCTTCCCATTTCTGCCCGATAGCTAGGGAGTCAGAAATTTCAGGTAATTGCTCAACCACATTATAAATTTCTGCTGTACCAATTCTTACTCCACTTGGTTTAAGTACTGCATCTGAACGCCCCCAGAAGGTAATTCCTCCAGTATCACTATGTATTACAATATAATCTCCGTGTCTCCAGACCATCTTTCCCACATCCTTATAATAATCAAAGTAAGCGACTTTATATTTCGTCATATTGTCATCATCGCCCCAGAAATGGGTAGGCATTGAAGGAAAAGGTGCTTCACAGACGAGTTCTGCTTGTTCATCTTCAATAGGTTCGGCTTTACCAGAATATGACTCAACTTTCATTGCGAGTGCACGACCTTGTAATTCACCAGAGTATACAGGAAGTATTGGAATGGCTCCCGCAAAACATCCATTAATGTCGGTTCCTCCACTAATCGAATTAAAGAATAAGTCTTTCTTGATTTCTCGATATACATATTCAAATCCTTCGGGAGAAAGGGTAGAAGCAGTTTGTGAGATTTCTCTAAGTGAGCTTAAGTCATATCTTTCAGCAGGCTTCAATCCTAAACCCATTAAATAATGAATATATGCTGCGCTTGTACCAAATATACTAATTTTATGCTTTTCTATTAATTCAAAGAATCTTAGAGGATCTGGATATAAAGGATTGCC
>JAEOTL010000078.1 GCA_016839845.1 Promethearchaeota archaeon | reverse complement strand
GGAAAATCATTATCCCACGCACCATGTTGATTGACATACAAACCACTGGCAAGTGTAGACCTAGCAGGCACACAAAGAGGTGAATTCGTATAGCAACGTCGAAAAACCACACCTTCTTTTGCAAGTTTGTCCAAATTGGGTGTTGTAATAACTGGATGCCCAACGCTTCCTAGAGTATCACCTCTATGTTGATCAGAAAAAATAAATAAAATATTTGGCTTTTTTCCCATTTTTAAGTTTCTCTTTTTTTTTTATTTTTTTTTTACATATAATTTTAATTTGTAGTACTTTTCAAATGATATTTACTTAACATTTCACTACAACACCAAACGTAGTGTCCTTCTTCAATTTCCATTTTATGAGGAAATAAATTTTCACATTCTTTTGTCCTTGTTTCAGCAGTACAACGTGGATTAAAAGCACAGCCCGAAGGTGGATTTATAGGACTTGGAACCTCTCCATCGATAACAAATCTTATAACTTGATCCTCTGGATCGAATTCAGCTCTTGAGGATAGAAGTGCTTGTGTGTAGGGGTGTATCGGATTAGAAAATATTTGCTCAGTGCTTCCGAATTCAACAAACTTACCAAGATACATAACAGCAACACGATCAGCAATATGATTTACGACTGATAGATCATGTGTAATAAAAAGGAAACCATATCCATAATCTTCCTGTAAATCCTTAAGTAAATTAAGGATTTGTGCTTGGACAGATACATCAAGTGCCGAAGTGGGTTCATCCAAGATAATTAATTCAGGATTACATACTAAAGCTCTTGCTATAACAATTCTTTGTTTTTGTCCTCCTGAAAATTCATGAGGATATCGATCCATGTGTTCTCGTTTCAGGGATACTTGATCCATTAAACTTAAGATAAATTTTCTAACTTCTTTTTTATCTGTAATGCCCATTAAATTTTTAAGGGCTTCTGCGATAATATTAACCACTTTCATACGCGGATTTAGTGAAGCATCAGGATCTTGAAAAACAATTTGAATTTTTCGTCTTAACTCCATTGGAAATTTAGTGGGAATCTCTTCATCACCATATTGGATTTTTCCATCTTCTATATCAACAAATCCTAATATAGCTTTCGCAACAGTGGTCTTTCCACAACCACTTTCTCCTACTAATCCAATGGTTTCACCAGTTTTTATTTCAAAGGAAATACCATCAACTGCTTTAACTACTCCAATTTGTCTTTTTAGCATCCCTTTAAGGAGCGGGTAGTAAACTTTTAAATCTTTAACTTGGAGTAAGGATTTTCCCTTTTCATGGCTATAAATTTTATCGATCTTAGGATAATCAATTTTCTTATAGGTATATCTTCTTAAAATAATCGTACTAACAACTTGAATTATTACGGCAAATGAAATAAGAAGTAAACTAATAAAAGAAGAAGCAAATGTTTCTAATTGTATAAAGAAGAGTATCAGTAAAAATAGAAAACCGGGAGCAAAACTTTCAAGAGATAATAATAACTTGAATGTTATTATTTGCAACTTATTACTTAGAAATATTATAAAAATAGTAATACTGAACATCACTAAACTAATTATTATTAATATTAAAATCGACATAGCCATTGGATTATAATCTTGAAACAACATAATAATCACTTTTTCCTATTATTTTTTCTCCTAGTTTATTTTTTAATTTTCTGCTTTTCTAATTGAGATCTCAGCGAGATCCTTGTATTCAGGGTCATAAAGATGACATGCTACAAAATAATTTTCGTCTATCTCAATAGTTTTCGGAACAACACTATCACATGGCTCAAAACAATATTCACAGCGAGGGTGAAATCGACATCCTGAAGGGGGATAAATTAAATTAGGGACAGTACCCGTAATGGTTTGTAATCTATTCCTTTTCATTCCTATTAAAGGTAAAGCTTTGATGAGTCCTCTAGTATATGGATGATAGGGTGTTTTGAATAATTTAAGAATATTACCATATTCAACAATGAAACCACTATACATAACCGCAACGCGGTCACACATTTTTGAGATTACTCTAAGGTCGTGAGTTATAAATAGAATTGCGGTTTGATAAACTTCCCTAAGATCCTTCATCAATTTAAGGATTTGATTTTGAATTGTAACATCTAATGCAGTAGTAGGCTCATCTGCTATTAAAAGTCTCGGTTCGCAAGCCAGTGCCATGGCAATTTGAACTCGTTGCCGCATACCTCCGCTTAATTCAAAGGGATACAGATCAAAAACCTTGTCGGGGGCTGGGATCCCAACATCATATAGCAGTTTCTCACCCCATTCACGAGCAATACTAAATATGCTTTTATCTGGATGTTTTGAAGCTTCAACTAGTAGGTCATCTTCTTTATGCAAATGATATACTTCTGTAATTTGATCTCCAACCTTATAAACGGGATTTAAAGAACTAAGTGGATCTTGAAAAATCATTGTAATCCTATTCCCCCGGAATTTTAATATTTCAAATTTTGATTTTTCAAGCAAATTTTCATTATCAAATAAAATCTCTCCACCTTCAATTTTACCAGGGGGCCGAATTAATTGAAGAATTGATAAAGCAGTAACCGATTTTCCACATCCGGTTTCACCTACAAGTCCAAGCACTTCACCCTTATAAATCTTGAAAGAAACTCCTTCTAAAGCTCTCACAATTCCTTCTTCCGTATAGAAATAAGTTTTAAGGTCTTGAACATCTAAAATTACATTATTTCCTTCGAAAGTTTTAGCCTCCAATTGTTTTGCTTCATGTAATTCTAGTGCTGCTTGAAGTTTCGCATCACTTTCCTGAG
>JAEOTL010000359.1 GCA_016839845.1 Promethearchaeota archaeon | reverse complement strand
TCTCCCAAACATTGAAAGTAATTGGAATCTAACACAAATTACATTCAATATTTTTAATATCTCCTGGAATGTTAATGCGGCTGATATAAATTTATCCATCTTGGATCCCTTTGGCGTCAATTGGATATATAATGCTTCTAACCACGCGGGATGGGATTATAATCTTGGTGTCTGGACAGGTATAACTTTGAATATAGATAAAGAAAGCCCTACTTTTGATAATAATTTTGAATTCTTTATTAGTGGAACATTTGATAATACTATAGATGCTATTGTTGATGCATCCTTCATTAGAGACGAAATTAGTGCTCAATACCGAAAATATAACGTGTCAAACTCAATTTCTATTTTATCTGAATCTGAAGGGTGGGCAATAAAGAATATCACATTTTTGATTGAAAATTGTTATAATACCTCTACTTGGGAAAAGGTAAATCTATCTACTCTGACGAATTTAAATATATCTACTGCTAATGGATTCAAATATTTTCTTGATTCTGGAGATGAAAACGGAAGTGGAGTATTACAAATTGATGATAGAATTATCTATCCTCTCAATAATCAATTTGTATTTTATATTGAAAGTGAATTAAATGTTATTTTTGATGTGATTATTGAGGTTGACTATGTTCAAGAATTCTACCAAAATCAATATTTGGAAACCTTAAATATTTCAGACATACAAAATGATATACCGAACGGGGGGCTTTATCAATTAGGTTTAACAGATAATAATTGGGATGAAAGTTATGCCGTCTTATTAATTAATGGCATAAATAACCAAATTCAATACTTTTATCCCTCAGATGTTGCAATGAACATAACAATAGGAGGTCAAAGGTATAGCGTCGTTAATACCCTCCCAGGACAAGGAATTGTTTCGTTAACCGGTCTAAATAAAGATAGTGTATATTCAACCGTAATAGAAACTAATCAACCAGTTAATTTTACGCTTTCTTATAAAATAAGCTATTCAAGAAAAACTACTTATGAAACTTTAGGAACAGTAACATATTTCATAAAAGAATCTCCAGATATTCGTGGAACAGTTAACTATTATCCCAGTTTGGGAGAATACTTACAAAAAATAGATACATCTCTAATAAATGCAGACCATTACACTATTAATTTAGAAGTATTTAAGGAGAATTATAAAACGGCATTTAGGGATTTGGATTTCATCGTAATGAATCGTTTAACCCTAGTAAATGGAGATTCTAGAATATCTAGAAAACTTGAATTCATCTACGTTAAAGACGCAGTCAATTTCACTTTTTTATACACAGATGAGTTAAATGGTAATTTAATTACAGATTTAACAATCCAATCTTTTATATGGGAAAAATATGATATTCACGGAAATGTTACTGATGATGGCGCAGGAACATTAGTTCAAGATGATGACGGTTCCCTTATATTAGATTTCGATTCTGAGACGAGAGATGTTGGAGACTATTTATTAATTGTGAACTTAGAGAAAGAGAATTATGAATATAAGAATGCCATGATTCTTCTCACAATTAAGACCCGTTTTCTTTCATATTCTTTAAGTAATAATTTTAAAGACAATCGATTGAACGTATTAAAAGGGAGAGATGTTTTAATCCAAGTAAACTTAACTGATCCAACAAGAGGAGGCATTCCGTTATTAAATGCTACTGTAATCCTTACAATTAAAGGGAATGTCTATATTTTTGATTATGTTAATGGTACATACAGGTATAATTTCCAGACTGATGATGTGGATACATTTTTCTCTTCAAAAACCTTTACAGGAATTATTAATATTACCAGAGAAGATTATTTCTCAGAACAGTTTTTCATTACAATCATAGTTGAAATGGAAGAAATTTTCCCTGGTATGCCAACTTTTTACTTTTTGATAATCATTTTTGCTATTCTTGCTGTTGTGGGGAGCTTGGTCGGATATCGAGTCATTAAAAATGCGAAAATTCCTGCTTTCGTCAAAAACGTAAGAGAGATGAAAAAAGAAATTAAAGATGGTAAAGAAGTGTCAGAATCGTTGTTATATTCCCCTAAAGAAGTTTATGTGGGGGAGATAGTGAGAGATAAATGGAGTAATATTGGTCTTTCGATGGGAGATATTCTTGGTATTGAAATCAAAAAAAGTAAGAAGTTACCTGAAAAAAAATACCTTGAATCTCAGGAAGCTCATGGTCTCAAACCATTGGGACTGATGTTGATGAAATGGGATGAAAGAGTAGGAGTAGATCTCTTAGCAAAATATCCAGAAGATGCAAATTTGTCTGACAAAACATTAATGCAAATCTATGGAACTCATGAATATAGTGGGGAAAAAGGGTTAATTACTTTAATAAGGGGGAACTTAAACGTCTTATCATACTATACTGGTCCCGATACAGGTTATTATATTATCTTAATCTTAAGTGAGGAGGATGATCCTGATATATATGAAGGAGCAATGTCAAACGTAGCCCAGTTAATTTTACAAAACCTTGAAGATGAAATTTACCTTGAAATGATTCCTTCATTCTTTCAGCGTTTGTCAGTTTTTCCATCTCTTTCTTTTGAGCAAAATCTTATCTTTTACTATCAGGATTCTGTCAAACAAATGATTATCAATACTTTAAGAGATTATGGGGTAATAACTAAGTCAGAATTGATAATCTGGGTGAGAGATAGAGAATTAGAAGGGATAATTGACTTGGAAGCAATACTAGCTGAGCTTGTTAAGATTGACTTAATTAAGGTGGCTTCGGTAAAAGGAATTCCGTCCGAGTTAATCTTTCTTACAAAGGATATTTTCATGATCCGGGTACCACCAGATAGTTTATTTAAAGATCCTGCGAGTTATGGATTACCAACAACATTAATTAAACAATATCAAGATGAAGTTCAGAAATTCTTCAACGTATATTATCCAACGGAAGAAGATACGATTAAGCTTCTTGATAATTTAATTGATCCTGAAGTGTACGAAACAGTACGATTGTTAAGAACAGCAATAGTTACGATGAAAGATTTTGAGAAATTAAAAAATAAAGGCGTTAGTGATATTTATGGTGTATTGAGAAAGTTATGGGATACAAATATGATCAGAGTCTTCAAAGATGAGAATGGAGTAGAATATTATACCCTCCTTACTGACTTTCGCGTGAATCTGATTTTTCCAAAATACCTATTAAATGCAATTAAGGTATTAAATGACCAAAAGTCTAAATCCGACAAAGTACTAATCCAATATCTTAACATACTTGAAGAAGCCTATTATAACCTAAAATCAGAAGAACAATAAAAAGGGATTTGAAAATTTGTATTCTTTTTTTTTCTTAAATTGATAAATTCCTCTAAAAATAAATACTCAAATTATCTATTGTTTTTTAAGAAGGTTTGACATAAATATCAATCTCAGTGGTATAATATGACAATTATTAAAAAAAATTTCAAAAGACATAAAAATCGAACCAAATCAATTGGTTTTCTGCTAATTGTAATAATTCTTCCCTTAATTTTTAACACTCCTTTATTTATGATGTTTAATCACAACAATGATAAAGAGTCTAGTGAGAAAATTCCCGACGCTAAAAATCCTATTATTTCTTCAAATCATCCGAATAATGCTAATGATTATAAATTTTATAAAGAAATAACAATAGATCATACAAAAGTTTCTGGAGCAGTTAATCTCATTGATTTTCCCGTACTGATATCAATTTTCGATTCGGATCTTCATGATAATACTCAAATTGATGGCGATGATGTTGCTTTTGCACTCGATTTTGAATGGTTAGATTACGAGATTGAATTATATAATCAAAATTATAATAGTACCCATGCCCAATTAGTTGCATGGGTTCAGGTCCCGATTCTATCACCATCAATTGATACTGTAATTCGTATGTATTATGGAAATCCTTATATTGATTCCCGAGAGAATCCAACAGGAGTATGGGATGATAATTATTTAGGGGTGTGGCATTTATCAGAATTGAGTGGCAATGCAAAAGATTCTACATCCTATGGGGTTGATGGAATCCCATCAGGAGGTCTCAGCCAAGGAGTATCGGGAAAAATAGGTCCTTCTTATTTATTTAGTAGAGACACAGTGGGTACCGTAAATATGGGAGATCCCGCAGACGGGCACCTTGATTTTGGAGAAGGAGACGACTTTTCTATTAGCTTTTGGATTGATTTAGATTATTTTTACTATTATTCTGCTTTTATTGTCAGTAAAAGAGCTGGTGGTGCATCATCATCCCAAGGATATTCTATTCAAATGTATGATGACAACCTTGGAATACCATTTTATGAAATATCTTCTAATGGTCCAGAATATAATGTAGATGGGACTAATGGTTGCTTAGATCAAGGATGGAAATATGTTGTGGTAACATGGGATGAGGATAATAGTGCAGGTTGTAGAGTTTATTTAGATGGTTCAGATGAGACATCAGGCAGAACAGGAACAATAGGTGATATAGATTACATATCAAATAATCAAAATTTCAGGTTGAATGGTCGTAGTAGCCCCACCACTTCTTACACGTTTGATGGTAAGATGGATGAAGTCCGTATCTCAAGTGTCGCTAAAAGCGCAGATTGGATTAAAACAGAATATAATAATCAATTAAATCCTATTTCCTTTTATAATGTTGGTAGTGAAGTTAAGGATTTTATACCATCGATAAATGATTTTGAATATTTTAAAGAAATAACGATTGACCACACAAAAGTTTCAGGATCAAATAATCTTTTTAATTTCCCCGTACTAATTTCAATTTTTGATTCAGATTTGCATGATTATGCCCAATCCGATGGTGATGATATAGCTTTTAATAATGGCACGTCATGGTTATTTCATGAAATTGAATTTTTTAATCAGAATTATAATAGTACTCATGCTCATTTATTAGCTTGGGTCTCTATTCCAGTTCTATCACATTCAAAGGATACAGACATTTATATGTACTATGGTAATTCTACCATGGAAAATCAAGAAAATCCTTCAGGTGTATGGGATTCTAATTATAAAGCTGTATGGCATTTATCAGAAGATCCAACAGGAACTATTTATGATTCGACTTCAAATAACAAGGATGGAACCTCTTCAGGTTCAATGACTTCTGATGATCAAATTGTGGGAAGAATTAACGGGGGTATCGATTTTGATGGGATTGATGACACAATTGGTTTTGGAAATTGGGATGATTCAATAGATTTTAGTACAACTGAGGGAAGTATATCGGTTTGGATTTTAAGGAAATTTGGGGACATTCAAACAGAACATTTGACGGTTAAATGCTTCAATCTAGATTCTTCAAATAAGATCAGATTTAGATATGACAATAATTATGAGTGGGAATATAGGCATCAAGGTTCTAGTGGGACGACTACTGTTGCTAGAGTACCAGCAGATATTCCTCAAAATGAGTGGATATATGTAGTAATGACTTGGAGTGTTACAAATAGTATTGTAAAGGTCTATGTAAATGACTCTTTAGTAGACTCGAAAACTGGAGCTATAACACCAAATTCTGGGTTATGGACAGTACATTTAGCTAGTAATGGAGGAGATAGCGATTATTATAGAGGATCTATAGATGAAACACGGATTTCTAACGTTGCACGTTCCGCAGAATGGATTGCTACAGAATATAATAATCAAAATGATCCGAGTAGCTTTTATTCTGTTGGTAATGGCATTAAAGTTGATGAGAATGCCCCTTTAGATGCTAGTCATTTTAATCATTATAAAGAAATAACAATTAATAGTTTTCTTGTCTATGGATCAGGATATCATTCTAATTTTCCTTTGCTAATTTCAATATATGATCAAGATTTACGTGTTGACGTACAAGCAGATGGTGATGACATCGCTTTTGCCTTAGGATCTAGTTGGCTAGATCATGAAATTGAAGTATTTAACCGAAACTATAATGGAACACACGCAGAATTAGTTGTCTGGGTGCGAATTCCAGAACTCTCAACTGCACTAGATACCCATATTCGAATGTATTATGGGAATTCTACTATGAGTTCTCGAGAAAATCCTACTGGTGTATGGGATGGTTCATATAAAGGAGTGTGGCATCTTGCAGAACCAAGTGGGTTTACCCTAGATTCTACTTCTTACAGTGAAAATGGTCTAGTAACCGGAACCGTTATTCGCCCGTCTACCGGTCAAATTAGCAATGCTTATAATTATGGAACTGATGGTACTTTCAATGTGGGAGATCCTGCCGATGAGCATCTTGATGTTAGTACGGAGAGTTTTATGGTTAGTATGTGGATAAATATTGATACCAGTACAGGTACATGGCAAATTCCTCTTTATAAAGGGGCTTCTAGTACATGGGATCCGGGGTATTGTTTTGCGACTCCCACGACAGGAGATAGTCTAAGATTTCACATTAATGACGGTATCAGTAACAGCCCTAGCCCTTCTGCAAGTATTGATTTTGATTCCTGGACATATATCGTAGGAATTGTTGATAGAACAAACGATTTAATTCGTATTTATAAAGATGGTTATGAGGTGGGATCAGGGGTAGATATAAGTGGAATTTTAAGTTTAGCTGATACTCAAAATCTAGATTTTCAATGTGCTCATCCTACGTACGATTTTGATGGCTTATTAGATGAAGTTAGGGTTTTGAACCTAACCCGTTCTAATAGCTGGATTAAAACAGAATATTATAACCAATATGATCCTAATTCTTTTTATTCCATAGGTCAAGAACAAGGGAAACCGGGAATAAAGTATAGTAATCTTCAAGTCAATGCAATAGATTTATTTGGGAACCCAGTTCCTTCCACAAATATTTCAGTATATAATCAAACAATCTTAATTGGGAGTAATCTTACTGATTCTAATGGTAATACTCTATTCATGAATATCATTCAAGGAGAATATAATTTTACTGCTTCAGTAACCTCAGACATAGGAAATCACGTCGAAATTGTCAATAGTACCACTGAAGCCATAGTAATTAATCAAACACTTCAAACTGTCAAAATAATTTGTGATATTAGTTCAAATTTCTTTGAAGTCGTTGATATTGATGGGATTGTCGTTGATTCGGGGTGGATTGTTGTCGGTAATAGCACCCATGAACTTCAAAATTGCACAATTGATGGTACCGGACACGCACGATTTTGGTGGGTTGATACTCTTCCGTACCAATATAATTACACTGTTTATTATATGGATACTAATTATCTTCCTCAAATTATTCCAGTCGCATCAGGGGATATAAGTGCAAAAAATTCCACAATTCAAGTTAAAGCGAGTTTAACAACTGTAGACTTCACAGTTCTTACACTTGTTTCCCAACAACCAGTAAGTGGGCTAAAATTGTTATTAGCTTCTTTGAACACAGGTCAAAGTATAGTAAACTTGACTTCTGATAACGGGGGAAAAGCAACATTGAGATGGACGAATTCTTCAGGAATCAATGGAAACTATTCTTTGGAAATTGAATTTTTTGGAGCTTCACGAAGATTTAATATGACGAGTATTACGCAAAGCCTAGTTACAGAAACAAATTTTACTGTTTCTGCTACGCAAAGTTATAATATTTATATTGAAATTTCACTGGAAAATTATGAGACAGAACTCATTTCTTTAAACCCAAATGATTATATTTCTGTAAAATACGGCTCTCAACTGAAACTAAGGATGTTATTTAACGTCAGTAAAGCTGTAGGAGCGGAACATTTATTAGGACCTACTTATAGCGATTTAATGTCATATGAAATATTTAAAGGTGCAGAACTTATTCATTCTGGAAAATTAGGCATTGAGGGTGATTATATTGGAACTCACTATTCACTTATCAATACAGAACATCTAGAGAGTGGTATAACTTACCTAATATTTGTGTCAGCTCAAAAATCGGGATATTCTATACCTCAAGAGATGCTTCTTCAATTGAGTGTTCTGGAAAATATTTTAATTCTAAATCAATCTCAAAATGATGACTCAATACAATCAGTTTATTGGTCAGAGAGTTTAGACGTATCGGTTAAAGCTTATGGGGAGATTTCTGAGAGTGTTACTACGGAAATGAGTATTTTTCAAAGTATAGATCATAGTTTAAGGTTCTATCTTCCAGATATTAACACGAATTGGAATTTAACACAGATTACGTTGAATTTATATAATATTTCGTGGAATGTTAATGCGTCTGATATAAATTTAAACATTTTAGATCCCTTTGGGGTCAATCGAGTATTTAACACATCTAACCACGCAGGATGGGATTATAATCTTGGAGTTTGGACGGGGATCACCATTAATATAGATAAGGGAAG
>JAEOTL010000077.1 GCA_016839845.1 Promethearchaeota archaeon | reverse complement strand
TATTTGGTTGATCCAAATCCTGCTGTATTATTTGATAATCCCCCTCCGATTGTCGCACTAAATCCGCTGCCAGGACCAATAATCCCAACAGTCAAATCCTTTTTGAGAAGTGCTGAATTCAGTTCTCCCCAAGTAACACCGCACTCAACAAAACAGTAAAAATCATCTTCATTAATTTCTAAGATCTTATTCATCCGAGTGAGATCCATCAAAATCCCACCCTCTGAGACTGATCCGCCAACCAAGTCAGCCCCGCCGCCTCTTGGAACAATATGTATCTTATATTTATTTGCAATTTTCACGATATCTGAAACTTCCTCGGCAGTTTCGGGTCTAACTATTACATCGGCCCATCTATCGGGAAAGGCAGGATCTACATTTCTAGAATATGCTGCTTTCATGAAATCTTTATCAGAAACATAATCAGACCCGACGATGTTTTCAATTTCTTTATAAATTTCTTTTATTTTTGACATGGTTAATTTTACCCTTAAAAACAATTACAAAATTCAATTCTATCTATCAAATCATCTTGGATTGCCCTGCCTAGCCTTGTAAAATAGGCAGAATATCCAGAAACCCGTACAATTAAATCGGGATAATTTTCAGGATTTAGTTGAGCATCCTTTAATGTGTCAGTTCCCATATTATTGACTTGAAGATGCATTCCTCCTTTTTCAAAGTAGGTTTCAAGCAAATTCTTAAAGGTTTCAAGTCCCTTATCATTATCTGTTAAGAAGGGTGGAAACCTCATATTCAGAGAATCACCATATCCTACATCCGTATGGTCAATTTTAGCTACTGAATTTAATGCTGCGGTAGGACCATTCAGTTCAGCACCATTACAAGGAGAGATTGCGTTTGAGATTGGTTCACCCGCTTTTCTTCCATTCGGAGTTGCGGGTTCTAATGCTCCTTCATACACATTTAGACCATAAGAACTAAAACTTGGCTTGAAAAAATCTCCCATTGACAAATTTTTACTCTTTACCATTGCACAAAACTTTTTCACTAATTCTACGGCGATTTTGTCTGTGTAATCGTCATCATTTCCAAATTTTGGACCATTCATTAAGATTTGCCTTAAAGGTTCGTTATCCTTAAAATTGGTTTGTATAGCATGAAGTAAATCGCTCATAGATACTGTTTTTTCTTCATACACAAACTTCTTTATAGCCGCTAAAGAATCTACTATCGTTCCTAATCCCCCACCACCAATTGCATGGAACATGAGTTCAGCTCCCCCTTGAGTCATATCCTTGGCATTTTCAATACACCCATCAATAGTACATGAAATTAATGGATTATGATAGTTTTCAGCCCAAACTTTATCTCTCAAATCTCCTGCTTTAGCACATACATCAACAATACGTTCTAATTGAGTATAATATGCTTCCATAAACTCGTCAAATGACTTGAACTCTGCGGGATCTCCCGTATCAATATCTTTTTCCCCTCCAAAAAAGGTTGTAATACCCCGATTAAATGTCAAATCAAGAATGGATGGGAAATATAGTTTAGTACCTCCAGTTGCTCCATATGTATCTCCATTACCACTTGGCTCTACGCACCCCACTATACAGTAATCTCTTGCAGCTTCCAAAGAATATCCATCTTTTTGAAGAGCTTTAATAATAACCTCATCATTAAACATAGCTGGTCCGGCTGTATATTTGTGTAATTCCAAGACCTTTTTTACGTATTCTTCAGGACAATTTTTTGAAATTCGGAAAGAGGATTGAGTAGCAAGCTTAGTATTTTTTATTGCTTCCATAAAGATATACGTAAGTTCATTGGTCGCATCTTCTCCATTTCGATCTACTCCTCCGAAAGTAATATCTTGAACATCTGAACCTAAATGGTTAAGGCGAGCACCCAATACATTAGGCCAAATGACTACATTATTGTTAATTTTTATGATAGCTTCTTCAAGTAACCTTAAAGCATCATCATCTATAATTAAATTGGCATCTTTATCTTTCTTATAATATGGATAGAGGATTTGATCTAGACGTCCTGGAGTCATACCACCCATCCCATAACTGATTACCACCATATTATGAGTAAACCAGAAAGATTGGACTGCCTCATAAAATGTGTCTGGAGGATTCCAAGGTACCTTTTCACAAATTTTTGCAATTTTCAGTAATTCCTTTTTTCTTTCCTCATCAGGTTCAGTACTCACCATCTCCTTAGCTAATTTTGTGAAGCGAAGACTAAAATCCCTCATTGCTTCACAAGTCATAATAACTCCCTCTAGAAAACCCTTTTCTGAATCATTCTTAGCAGTCTTTAATCTGTTTTCAGCTTG
>JAEOTL010000118.1 GCA_016839845.1 Promethearchaeota archaeon | reverse complement strand
CCTGCTTTAATGGAAGAAATACCCGTTCTAGCAACTCCTGATGTCCTTGCGGGAGCTAAGGCGCAAGCCGCTGCTGGTTTAGAACCTATGTTGACATTAAGGTCTACTCCCGCCTCCCTATTAGGCTTGAAAGCTTCGATCGAGGGAAAACTACCTGATATAATTGATTTCGGAACAGCCGCACAACTTATTGATATATCCATTGGATGGTTAAACGCTACATATGGTTGGGATGTTGGTACAAATATATTCTTTAATGACACAACATTCGTAGATCCATTCACAACTCTACTTGGTGTTTCTAATATGACGGGAATCCCTCAGAATTATTCTTTAACTGCTCGAACAACTCTATTACTCACTGGTACATATGATATGTGGGTAACTCCTTTTGTTTTCCCTGGTATGATAACAGATCTTGAGATGGGATCAGGAGTAGAAGCTGTTTATAACTTATTTTGGTATATCGTTGGTGGTGGTGATCCTTACACTAATGTTGCACTCCCTGCGGCCTACAATGTTACTTTGGCTCAAGTAGCTGATATGGCGAATTATTTATGGACCGTAATAAACTTCTATGTTCCTGGCACATTCTTAGCGAATTTCGGAATTACCCGAACAGAAGCTATAGCTACAGGGTTTTATCGACAATGGGCAAACGGAACGTTTTTCAATGATGGAATCGATATAGGAGCTTTTCTAGGTACTTCCGAACTCAAAGGATTTGAAGTTGGAATTCCCGATCCATCAAATATTTCTATAGCAACAAGTATGGAGTTATGGAATGCTTCAAATCCATTAGCTTTCACCAATGATGCTGGAATTCAGGTTTGGGCCGGAGCTATGGGAGGAAATAATAGCTTGCAAACTCTACTAATGACTACATTTAGCCTATCACAAGCTCAGCTAACAATGCTACTAAGTTGGCTTGGTAATTTTATAACTAATCTCACTCCTGCTCTTGTGCTCTCCGATACTGGTAAAACAATTAGCGAACTATCAACCCTCGCTCTATATGAACAATGGGCTAATGGAACTATCTTTGGGGAAGTAGTATTACCTGACGGTTTCCTTGGTGAGATTGATTCTTCAATGGCTGGTGCGCCATATTTTGAAGTTGGCTTACCTACAGCTACGGGCCTTTCATTAACAGAGTGCTTGGCCCTTTGGAGTGATGTCACCCCTTCCAAGTGTTTTACATATAGACCTGCTTTTGAAGATCTCTGGCTTACTGCTATGCTAGGAAATACCACAAGTCAAGCCACTCTAATCGCAGAATTTGGTATAAGTGCTGGTGAATTAACGCCCATACTTACGTGGTTAGGTGCTTTTATAGGAGTGACCCCCTCAACCGGTAGATCTGCTGAATTACTTGAAATGGATATGGGTCTGACGATCACACAAATTTCTACTAGGGCATTCTTTGAACAATGGGCTAATGGTACTATTCTTGGAGTAGCAGCTCTTCCTGAAGGATTCTTAAGTAGACTAGTTCCTCCTATTTATGGACCACCTTACTTTGAAATCGGATTGGAATATACTACTGAGTTAACTCTTTCTCAATGCCAGGATCTCTGGGATGTTAATAGTGAATATTCTTTGGTAACTGTGAGCGGGATTCATAAATGGTATCGAGCAGAACTCGGTAATACGATCTTTGATACTCTAGCAACTCAAAATGGCGGTTTATCATATCCACAAATGTTGTTCCTTACGACATGGATACCAGATTTCAGAGATGAAATTGTAACTACACTGGGACAGGAAGAATTTAACCTACCTCAAGATCCATACACATTTGGTCAAACAATGCTGATTACCTTAGGAAGCGTTGGTGGCGCAGTAGCGGCAATAGGAATAATAGTTCTTATACTATCGAAGCGTGGAATATAAAATTATTTTATACCTATTAATTTTTTTTAATTTCTACTTTTTTTTTAATTACTTCACTTGTGTGTCGTATAGTAATCTAGCCAGTAGTTAAACATATCTTTTAATGTTATTTCAATCGGTATTTTTGGTTGCCATCCTATATCTGCGTTTATTTTTAAATTGTCTCCTATTATTATGTCTTCGTCAGCTTTCCGTAATTTCTGTGGATTATTCTCTACAACTTCAATCTTTTTTTTGGAGAAACTTAATGCTAAATTTAATAGATCACGTATTTGGATTTTCTTATTCGAACAAATGTTATAAGCTTCTCCAGATTTTCCTTTTAACGCGACTAACCAAATTGCCCTGATTGAATCTTTTATATCAGTAAAATCACGGTAAGGATTGAGATAACCCACGCTAATTATAGGATCAATTAATCCAAGTTCAATTTGGGCGACCTGTCTTATGAAATCTGAGGGGGCATCATTCACTCTTCGATCTCCAGTTTGATTAAAGAATCTGAGATTGAGTATATTGATATTGAAATTTAAAAAGTATTGACGAGTTAATAGTTCAGCAGCAATCTTGCTAATCCCATATGGATGTATAGCTAAAAGAGGATCTTCTTCTTTTAACGGTCTATTGAGCTCTGTGGTAGTTCCATATTCAGTACTCGTGCAAGCAAGTATAACTTTAGTTTTTAATTTGTGTTTCTTTATCGGTTCAAAAATATTTAGTGTACCAATAACATTCGTTTTAATTGTATTAACAGGATCTTCAAAGGAAGGTATTACGTAAGGTTGCGCTGCGAAGTGAAATATAAGACTTGGGTGTACTTTTATAATTATTTTTTCTAATAAATTACTATTTAACACATCACATTCAAGAATGGTTAAATTTGTATTGTCTGTGGGTATCCTTATTGATTCCCCTAAAAATTCCTGTTTCTCAAGGTTGGGAAATTTTTGTTGATCCTTAGTGTATTGAGAAAGGTTTTGGTAATTCTGGTTTGGTCTCTCAATCGCAGAAATTTCACAACTTTTTCCTAAACAAATATCAACTAAGTGTGAACCGATAAACCCATTTCCTCCCGTAATAAGTATTTTTTTCATTGTTGTGGGTTATTTCATTAAACCTTTATTTTTAAGTTCTGCTAAGGCTTTTTCGGTATTATCTTGATAAATCTTTTGAGTTTTTATCCAATCAATATATTCTTCTATCCCTTCATTAAATGGGATTTTCGGTGAATAACCCAACATCTTCTTTATTTTAGAGATATCCGCAGTACAGTGACGTATGTCACCTACTCTATAGCGTTGGTTGTAGATTGGGGATAAATCTGGATTAATTTTCCTTATTAATGTTTCAGCAACCTCTTCAATAGTAATCGGTATCCCTGTACCAACGTTAAAGATTTCCCCATTTGCGGATTGACTATTCATTGATAGAAATAAAGCTTGACAAACATCCTTTACGTTCACAAAATCTCTAGTTTGTAATCCATCTTCAAATATGATTGGTCGGTTTCCATTCAATAATCTAGTACCGAAATTCGCACAGACACCTGTATACGGATTTGAGGGAGATTGTCGAGGACCGTAAACCAAAAAAAGGCGTAGTATTGAAATATCTAAGCCGTAAGTTTTCCCGATCATTAAACTCATTTCTTCCTGAACTTGTTTGGATAATGCATATATAGATTTAGAGTTAAAGGGTGTCTCTTCATCTGTTAGTAGGATTTTAACATTACTTCCACACTTTGGGCATTGTAATTCCCATTGTTTGCTTTTAAGTTGATTTTTTGATCTTGATTTGGGAAAAATGACCCCACACTTTAAACAACTAACCTTACCTTCTCCATACACAGTGTTTGAGGAAGCAAGAACCATTTTCGTAATATTGTGATCGGAATTTACGAGAATATCAAGAAGATTTGCCAAACCAAGCATGTTTGTTTCAGTATATCTAGAAATGTCATACATCGACTGTCCTACTCCCACTTTAGCCGCCAAATGGAAAATAATCTCATTTTCTTTAATTACTTCTTTAAATTTCTCATAGTCGTTTACCGAACCCTTGATAATTGTTGCACGTTTATTTAGATAATCAGGAGCTTTGTTTTGTAAAGGGTGAACTTGTGAGTCTAAACAATCATAAACCGTTATTGAGTGTTTAGAATTTTCAGATATATAATCAACTAAGTGTGATCCTATGAATCCAGCACCCCCAGTAATAAGAATGTTTCTTGGCATATTAATAGATTCTACTAAATTTTTAGATTTAAAAATACTGAATTTGATATTCTAGTAAGATATTATTATCAAGGAAAAAATAAATAACCTAACATTATGTTAGATTTTACAATAAATCTACTTCTTTATTTTTTTATAAGTAATAATTTCTAATTTTGAATGTAGCCCATCTTAACTAAATCCTTTAGAATTATTTCCTTACTCTGTTCAATCGTTTGCTTATCTGTCTCAACAACAATATCTACTCTATCTGGTTCTTCAAAAGGATGATCTATTCCTGTAAAATCCTTTATTTCTCCTGCTCGGGCTTTTGCATACATTCCCTTTACATCTCGATTCTCACATTCCTCCAAAGAACACTTTACATAAACAAGGATATATTCACCTATTTCTTTTCGAGAATAGGCTCTAATCTTATTGTAAGGAGAGACAAAAGAAGCCAGAACAGCAACTCCATTACGAGTGAGGAGTTTAGCAACGAAAGTAACCCTTTCAATATTCATATTTCGATCCTCTTCTGTAAACCCAAGGTCTTTTGTTAAGCTTTTTCTCACAATATCTCCATCAAGTCTTTCAACTTTCAATCCTCTCTTTTTTAATTCTCCCGCTACTGCATCAGCCAATACAGTCTTCCCTGAACAGGGAAGTCCTGTAAACCATAATGTAAAACCTTTATTCTCCATATTTATTCATCCATTTTCTTTAAAATTCAATTATGTTTCCTTGTATATCTTCGGGAATCTCAATTCCTAGTATCTTAAGAGATGTTGGTGCAATGTCTAAAATACTTATAATTCCCAAATCTTTTCCTTTCTTTATCTTTGGATCATACAAAAGAAAAACTCCGTGCCAATCATGAACAGCATCGTCAGGACCAGTGTCATTTTCAGTTAAATACATCGTTTCATAACCAACTGTACCTGCAGATCTCCAATTTAAATTGTCAAAATAAACCATTAAATCAGGCGGATCTCCATTAAGTTCTTTAAATAATTCTTCAGGTTTATAAATAATCGTGTTCATCGTGTTTCCGTTATTATCTTTTATTTCTCGTAGCTTCTCTATAACTGAATTTCTAACTTCCTCGTAATCTTTTGATTCTACAATCCCGTGAGGTTCCCTTCCTTTTATATTTAAGAAGACCCTTGCATAGTATCCACCCCAACCCCAAGCATATGTGTTTTCCCAGTCTACTTCTGCATCAGCGATTCTGGTTCCTGGTTTTGATTTGCTATTGAACTTCAATAACCCAAGTTCTTCGAGAGCAATATTTACACATATAAGTCCTTTCATTGCTTTAGCGCCATGGTCTGAAACGATCATGATGATTGTGTTTTCATTGGTTAAACTGAGGATTTCTCCTATTTTTTGATCTAAGAACTGATAATATTTTCTCATTTCATTTTCAAATTCATTCCCTTTTTCGTATTTATCATGATTAGTATCGTAATACTTCCAAAATGCATGGTGAAATCTATCCAGGCCAATTAACACGAATTTAAAATAATCCCATTCCTTATTTTGCATTAAGTATTTGATTGTCTCAATTTGAATGTTAGTCATTTCATATATTTCTTCTAACAGTACTTTCTTGTTGTCCACTCTAAAATTAGCATCAAGAATATATTTCCCAACATAGTTTTCGATCTCTTCTTTTAATTCTGGGGGATAAGTAAAATCTGATTCTATCCCAGGTGTTATAAAACCAGATACTAAACACCCATTAATTGGTTGAACAGGGAATGTTGGGGGTATGCCTAAAATACAAGATTTCAAACCTTGTTTTCCTATGATATCCCATACTTTAGGTTCTTTTATGTTATAAGAGGTAGCAATCCAATAATCGTCATAGGAATAACCTTTTCTATGTCTGAATCCATATAGTCCTAACTTTCCCGCATCTTTACCTGTGGCCATTACCATCCAAGCAGGAATAGTAATTGGGGGATCAGAAGTTCTTAACTTCCCGTATATTCCTGATTCTAACATGCTTTTTATATTTGGGCAATCCTCCAGAAAATCTTTAAATAAAGTTCTAGGAGTAGCACAATCTAATCCAATAACAATTAATTTTTTCTTCTCTCTCATAATTCTTAGTTGTAAATAGTTATACCTTATGAAACAAATGGGTTTTCATATTTCAATATAAGATCGGCAACTTCAGGCCGCATAACTACTGGATCTGGGGCATTTCCAGCAATTAACGCTTTCCGTATTTCTCTCCCCGCAAAAAAGTTTTGCATCTCAGGTGGATGAGGACAAATTTTATCATTTACAATAGAATCGCACTTACTGCATTTTGAGAAAGATCTAAACTTTATGGGTTCTATACCCAGATCTGGAAAGGTTTCAAAGATTTTATGAGCGTCATAAGGTCCATAAAAATCCCCAACTCCCGCGTGGTCTCTTCCAATAATGATATGATCACACCCAAAATTTTTCCTGGCAATCGCATGAAAAATTGCTTCTTTTGGTCCAGCATATCTCATTTCGGTTTCAAAGGTGCTTAGTACTACTCTATTTTTTGGGTAGTACTCTTTTATTAGTACTTTATATGCATTGATTATAACCTCATCCAGAAAATCTCCTACTTTTTTCTTCCCAATTATAGGATTAATGAAAAGACCATCTACATAAGTTAAACCAGCTTTCTGTACATATTCATGGCCTAAGTGAGGAGGATTTCTTGTTTGAAATGCCACTACCCTATCCCAACCCTTTTCCTTGAATAACACTCTTGTTTCAATAGGAGTCAAATCTAAATCAGGAAAAATTGCTTCTGGTTCATTGATTAAGAAAATCTCACCCCCAATAAGCTTTTTTTGATATTTATAGGCATTTGTTACTCCAGGATGATTCTTGTCTACTGTCCCATATACTTTTTTAACAAATTCTTTCTTATCATAATTGTAGATCGTTTCTACATTCATCAAAGCAATAGGATTATCATTACCAGTCGTAAGAATTATTTTATCACCAACTGTTATATTTGAGATATCCGCTTCCGAGACATCTAAAATAATGGGAAATGGCCAGGCAAGATTATTCTCAAGATACATTGTATCTAAGACATAATGATAATCATTTTCATTCATAAAGCCCTCCAAGGGACTAAAAATACCAAAAGCGATGTTTTTAATAATTTTTAGATTCTCTGGTTTTACGCGAATTTTCTCATATTCGTGAATTTCCCCCAATATTCTTTCTTTTTCAATTCGGGGTAATTTTTTATTTATTAAACTACCACCATGTGGTTCTATCATTTAGCTAATAACCTCTGAAATCTCAATAATTGTTAATATTTAATCAATATAGCCTAAATCTCTTAATCTTTGTTTTACTTTTTCTTCTTCCTCTTTTGTAAATGCGGTTTTTGTTCTTTTTTCCTCTTCAATAGAGGAAATAACCTGTCTAATTACATACGTCACATAACTAGAGATAGAGGAAAAACCCGTTCCTTTCATTCGTTCTTTTATCTTTTCTGCTAAGGGTTTAGGAATTGACACTGTTGTATACTCTACTTTATGTTCATCTTCGGGCATGATCTTTTTTATATTTTAATTAAGTTTAATTAAATATAATTAACAATTATATTTTAAAGTTTGGGGATAAATTATATTACAATGCAAAACAAGAGGGAGGATCCCATTTATTCATATATAATTGATTTCTTACCTTCGGATTAAAGAAGAGATTTTAGACATCTTTTATTGAAATATTTTTTAATATACTCCTTTTAATTTTATACTTCTCAGAATTAAATTTCTTCAACTCAATATTTAACAAGTGAGAAAGATAATCCTTAATTAATGAAATATTTTGATCTGCACTTTCATTTAAATTAATTAATTCCATTGGATCCTCTTTTAAATTAAACAATTCATATTTTTCAGTTTCATCGTCGTATATCAATTTCCATTTTGAGGTTCTGATGGAAATCAATACGGAATAATTTAAATCTCTCCTTCTGACTGTTGAATATAATAAATTCTTATTGTGAAGAAGAGCACTCACAATATAATCCTTTTTTTTGGGGTAATTGTCATCAAATATTAATGGTAATAGACTTATCCCCCTAAAAGATTTCTCAGTTTTGATATCGAACGTATCTAAAATCGTCGGAGCAAGATCAATAATTTCTACGAAGTTTTTAATCTTTTTTGAGGGAGAATTAGGATCATTTGTCTTAATAATAAGAGGAATCTTTAGAAGTTCATCATATAAACTAACTTGATGTCCCAAAAGGTTATGTTCAAATATGGCTTCACCATGGTCTGCAGTTAAAATTATTTGAGTATCATCAAAGATATTATTTTTTTTTAAATAACTGAATAAAATTCCAATATAATAGTCCACAAAGTTTAATTCAGCATCATACAAAACATTAGTTAAATGGAGATACTTCTCCTCGAATTTATTGGGTAGATTAGAATACGGTTTAAAATATTTAATAATTTTATTCATAAAGACTATATTTGACTCAGTGATTTTTTTTTCTGAAATATTACTTATACATTTTTTAGATGGAAAATATGGACGATGAGGATCCATATAATGAATCCATAGGAAGAAGTTTGAATTAATATTTTTAGAAATCCACTCAATTGCTTTAGCAGTTGTAGCTTTCGCATCAGCATAAGGCTGATATATAAAGATTGAAGCAATATTTTTAGCAATTTTAATTTTAGTTAAATTTAATATTGAATTTATGATTTTAAGAACTTTATTTTTGATTTTGAAGAATGATAAAAACTCTAAAAGCTTTCTTTTTATACTATCTTTCCAGGAAATATATAGGGGTTTTTCTAACATGTCAAAATAATCATCAAATCCTTTATGATAATTACACATAATTCCTAAGTGAGGATTGGAATGAATACCGCATGTAATAATTCCATTTCTTCTAAGTATTTCAGAAAACTGAATTATATTATTTGGGATTGGTGTGTATTCTCCATCTACTACAGGGATCTTAGAAGTAAATAGTGCATAAAAAGAGGGAGATGTATTAGAAGAGTTAGAAATCATATTTTCAAAAACAGCAGCGTTGTTAGTTAGCTTATTAATATTAGGTAAAACTTTTGAATTATGACCAAAAACACTAAGCCTATCTTTCCGCCAGCAATCTACAGTTATCAAAATAGTTCTTTTGAACATATTATCTGCTCAATGTTTATTTTTTTTTTTGTCATATTAATTTATTCATCTAATGCTTTAGTAATAATAAAAAAAAAAATAATAACTTTATCAATCTTAAAAATGATGGACTTCTTTCAGTATTAGATTAAAATATTGGGTTATATATTATTTCCTATTCCTTTGATGATTGTTATATTTCAATTTGACTTTTTTAATTCGTTTAAGAAATACTTAATTAAGTGAAAGAATTTTCAAGAATGAACTTATTAATTGGTGTATTATTATAATGCTTATCTTTTCAATTAACTATTATTAAATGAGATTAATGCCTTTGGAAAATATATTTTTAATTGTACTTGATAGTGTTAGAAGGGATTATTTCTCAGAAAGGTTAGTTAATAGATTAGACGAATTAAAGAGTGATTTTGTAAATTTTGAAAATTGTTTCTCGATTTATACTTCAACCTTTTTATCTCATTATACTATTTTTTACGGAGATTATATCTCTAGCTCAGAAACCGAAAGCTTTCCTTTCCAATTAAAGAAATTGGGATATAATGTTAAATCTTACTGTAATGGGGCAGTAATTTTAGGATACCCTCTAAAGATGAATCCTAATCGTAAAAACACTCCCTTACGAAGTGAAATTATCGAAAATTGGGGGATTGAAACCCCATATGAATGGCAGAGGGAACTATTTGGAAATAGACTTAATGATTATTACGGTGCTGCTGATGACGAGGATAATAAAGTTCCTAAGAAATGGGTGAATTTTCTAAATGAAAATAATTCAAAAAGGAATTATTTATTCTTGCATTTCTGGAAAACTCATCATAATTATGGGATTAATGATTTTTTGACTGATGATATAGTTGGGAAAAATTATCTTGAGCTAGCTAAAAAACTGATAAAAAAAATTATTGACAAGGATTTAACTGTAAAAACAGTTAAAAAAGTCTATTATAAAAAAATTGAAGAGGTAATGGATAAATACATTCAAGTTCTTCTTCAAATTCTAAAAATTAATGGAATATATGATGATTCTCTCATCATTATTACTTCAGATCACGGTGAGGGATTAGGAGATATAGGGAAATATTATAATAAAAAGCTATTTTTCCTGTATGATAACTTCATCAGGATATACGATTTCTTTAGAAGAAGATATAGGAAATTACCAGATTTAAAAAGGAAACTTAACTGTATGTGGGAGCGCCATACTTTTTTTCATAATGGGGATTATAAACTTCAAAGAGAGATTCCTCTCTTAGTTAAATTTCCTAAGAATCAATATGGTGGAGTAAAATATTCTGAAAGAGTAACCTTATTCGATATTATTCACACTCTTAACGACTTACTTGACAATACGATTGATGTTAGAAATAGTAATGGTACATCTCTCTATGCACTTTTGGCTGGAGATAAAAGTGCTCGTGAGAAACACAGAATAAAGATGAATATAAAAAAGCTATTTTCTCAGGAGAATTCCAAAAATATCTGATTTTTTTCATAATAGATCAAGTTTTGGTGAATCTTTTCAGAAAGTAAAGAACCCGTCTAATAACTCTATATGTAAAACTTGTTTTGTAAAAAAGGGCTTCTAAGTTCTCAATATCTGAACGTGTAAATATTCTAAAAAGGATAATAGAGGCTAGATATATTAAAACAAACAAAGTAATAGAAAAAACATTAAAATTTTGAAAAAATAATAAATTCAAGTTCATAAGAATCAAATAGTTTAGATTTTTAAACGCAATTTGTTCTAGAAGTACTGTTATCCCTAAAGCGATAAAAAAGGAAGCAAATTGAAAAATTGATTTAAGAATACTAAGTCTTATTTGAAAAAATTTGAAGGATAAGGCATTAACTACTAGGAAATTAATAAAAGCAGCCACCATTCCACCAACAATAGCACCTTCAACCCCAAATATTATTAATCCAATAAAAAAAGAGATCAGATTTATGGTTTGAAAGAACAAAGATAGTGGTATTAAGTACTTTATCTTACCACTGCCTTTTAAAAGATTTATGAAGAACGCTCTTTCAAAATAAAAAATAGCTGAAATTATCACTAGTTTGACTATAATTGAATAATTGATGTAGTTTTCTGTCTCAGTTGTAAATAAAAAAAGAAAAAAATCTGTAAAGAAAAATAGAATTCCTGTCAACAAGAAAAAGAAAAAGTTTACGTACTTAAATAGAATAATGTAGATTTTTTTGATTTGATCAAATTCATTTTTCGCATGAAAGCCTGAAATGGAAATAACTAATGGTTTACTAAGTGAATTAACAGATCCAGTTGAAACTTCTCTGTAATGATTCGCTAAATTATAGCCAGTAACTATATCTGGTGATTCAAAGATTCCAACACCTTGAACTCGTAATTGTGTAAAAAGTTTATTAACAAAACTGTTAATACTTACATGAGTTCCATAAGCACCTGAATTCTTGATAATTTCTCTTAGTGTTACCTTTTTTTTTTCCATGATTTTTAATTTAAATCGTAGGAATATAGCAATTATTATAGAGCTAACAACAAGAGGGATAAAAAGTGAAATTACGTTTATAAGAGCTAGAATTTCAATTTGAATTGAATTATATGATAGCAGGAAAAAAAGTAAAGCCCCTATATTAGTAATGAATTTTGTAATCGTTAAAATGAAAACGATTTTAAACAAATTAAGCCCTCGGTTAATATCATTTAAAAATGGCTCTAAGACACTTAAAATTATGATTGGGGATAATATTATTAGTAGATGAGTGTATTCATCTAAAGTAGGTCTAAAATAGTCTGTGAATAACAGAAAAATTGACAGTCCTACAATAAAAGTAGCAAAAAGAGTAATTAATCTGATGTAAATAACGTTTTTTATATAGGATTTTAGTTCTGGTATTTGATCTAATGCTAAATACCGTGGGATATAATAATTTAGAGAGGATCCCAGACCAGGAGGTAAAAATGTTGAAATTAATGCGATTATAGTAATAAAAGAAGTAGCTAAAATTAAAACACCCCAAAGATCTTTTGTGATGAGCCTTGCGGTAACAATTGAAGTAATTAGAGAACCAAAATAATTACTATAGGTAACTAGAAAAGCATACACCGTATTTTTTGCTAGATTCTTATGATCTTTACTTAACGTCTTTCTCTCATTTGCTTCATTCATAAAAATTCTGCTTTAAATTCTTGAAATGTTGAAATTAGATAAGTCAAATTTTCGATTGCGTATAAATAAACAACCGTGAGTATTTTCCTTATCTTTATAAATAGTGATAAGGTTTAAAATATTTCTATCAAAAATTACCCTAAATTAGTCAGAAAGTTATTAATTTTTTATTTACTATATTTATCCATCAATGAATAAGGAATCGTCATATGGGGTTAATTAATCAGATTTTAATATCTTTTGAGAACTTTCTAAACATTCTAAAGAATATCCAAATAATCATATTCGTTATAATTTTAATTCTAATTTATAATATTTTATTATATATGATTCGTGACCGGAAATACATTGCTGCTGTAAACAAATTTAAAGATCCAGATGAAGTCTCATTAACAGATCTCAAAAAAAAGCCACTTGTGAATCTTGTTGTGCCTGCTTGGAAAGAAGGTGATTTATTTAGAAAATGTTTAGAAAATATCCAAGAACTCTCTTATCCTAACTTAAAAATTATTATAAATGCAGGAGGCAATGAAGAAACGATAGAAATCGCTAACTCTTATAAAGATAATAATAAATTTTTAATTTTACATCAGAAAGGCGGGGCGAGTAGACCCGCCTTAGGAAAAATAAAAGCAATAAATGAGTGTCTGGAATATATCTCAGAAGGATTAATTTATATGAATGATGCTGATACACGTATAAACGATGAAATATTTCTAAGAGTAATTCACCCAATTATAAATTTAAACGAAAATATTGTGGTCGGGGGAAGAAGACCATTAAAAAGTCAACAAAAAAAAAATTCCACAAAATACCAACTAGTTAATCGTAATCTAAATTTTAGATACAAGTTTGAGCGATATCAAAGAGAAGTTGTATTAGTTGGGGATAATACTTGTTTTACTTATGAAGTTTTAAAATCTATCCAAAAATTTTCTGAAGATAAGATTTATGCCACAGACATTTCAATGGGGAACGATTTCTTAAATAAAGGATATAAAATATATCGACTTGTTGATTGGCGTGGCAGAATTTATGTTGATTACTATGATACGTTTAAAGAATATGCTAAGCAAAAAATTGTATGGGCAGAAAATTCTTTGATTTATCATGGTCAAAAGGATAAACTTAATATAATTAGATTTGTTTTTTTCTGGATTTTTGCCCTCTATGTTATAATTTTTCCGTTATTTCTTTTTTTGCATTTAAGTTTATTTCTTATTGGATTATTCATCCTTTTTGGTAGTTATTTACGAAAAGTTAGAAAATATTTGTTTTATAAGTCTATAATTAAAGGTAACGTGAAATTTGGACGATTTTTCATTATAAAAATTTTATTTTACTATTACATTGAGAATTTCGTCAATATCTTTATACCTTTTCATATGCTTTATTACATTATAAAAACTAGTAAAAGAAAACAATGATATACCTTAGATTACGGAATAGCAAATATTATTTTTACTGGATTAATTTTTAGGGTATGACCTTGTTATTTGGACTTATTCTATCTATAATCTTTTTAAACATCTCTAATTCCTTTGAGAAAGAATAATTTTGATAAGCGTGAGTTTTGGCAAGTTCTTGTAATTCTCGAAAATTATCTAAATTTTTTTCCCATAACTTATATACTTCAAGTATTTTCATCTTTACATTTTTTGTATTTAGCTGATTGATAAAGTAAGCAAATCTTTTTCTCTTCAAAATTTCCATGGATCCATAGGTTTTGGTACATATAATCAATAGTTTTGAAGCTAACGCTTCAACTAATACTCTCCCAAATGGTTCTCTATGTGATGTAAATAGAAAAACATCATTTCTGTAGTAGTATTCTGATATTTCCTTATTGCTTACATATCCATTGAATTTTATAAAATCAGGAAATTCCTTTTCTAATAAATTTAATCTTACTTCAAGTGGACCTGCTCCACAAAATTCAAAGTGTATTTTTAAATCAGGATTTTCTCGGATAACCTTTTCAATCCCATCTAATAAAACCCCAACCCCTTTATGAATTTCATCAAGATATCCTACATAAATAAAATTGAGGACTTCTTTAGATTTATTGATCCGATATTTTTCCTTATAATCTTCTAAATCTACACCATGAGTTATGTGTATTACTCTATTGGGGTTGAAAAAATTATCTAAAAAAACCTTTGCATGCTCAGAAATAGTATGATGAAGAAATCTTTTCTTAAACAACGAGAATAGGATAATAGAAACTCTACTTTTAAGGTTATAAAAAGAAAATACTTTTTCACTATATAATGGTTTCCTATGACCTATAATAAATTTCGTTTTACGATTTATTAAACCAAAGAGAACGAGGATGATATTCATTTTAATCGAATAATTTGAAGAATAGATGACGTCACTTTCTTTGATAACGTTAAACAATCGAAATAATTCTTTTGGATAAGGAAAAGTAAAGGTCCTATTAATTAATTTTAAATTGGCGAATTTTAAACTGTTTTTTCTCCTTAGGCCTTTTAATTTTTCATTTATCGCATTACTCGATAATGAAGTCTTGTCAATGAAAATGTTTGTATCAATTAAGGTTATATTGTAATATTTTTGAAGACCAGAAGCTAATTCTATTGCGGATATTTCCCCACCTCTTCCATTTTCCAATGCGAGGGGATTAAAGATAAAAATTTTTTTCAATTTTGTTCTTTCCTGAATTAAACAAATAAATCTGGCTAAAAATAGTATAGCCTTATTAATAAATTAACTTATTCGATTTCATACTATCGCAGCGCACTGACATTTTGCCTCCAAAGTCCATCTTCTAATCCATAGGGTGCAAATAGGATAATTATTACCATTGATTTCAAAAAATATAATAGTAATTTTAATCGTTTATTAATCCTTGATGATTCTTTTTTATTTTTTTATTTTAGGTATTCATATCAAGTAAAATTCATAATAATTTTAACAATTAAACTATTTCTCTTTATAAGATCAAGCCAAAAAAACTTTTAGAACTCCCTGAAAATGAACGTTTTACTAATTACCTTTGACTTTTTCCCTAAAAAAGGCGGCGTAGCGCATACTTTAATGTCTCTTTGGAAGCATTTTCAAGGTAAGGAAAATAAGCTATTCATTATTAATCCTTATACCAAAGATAAAAATATTTATGATATTTTGGATAACTCAAACGTGAGATATAAAGACCTACTAATCTTTTTAAGGAAAGAATATATTAAATTATGCTATCACTCCTTTTCAAAGATCTTAAAAGATAAAAACATAAAACTCTCTCATCGGATTAATTTAATTCTATATCTCTTTACTAAGCCAGGACTCCTCATTAAAATTATGGAAAATGTAAAAAATATCTATCCTGTAATCAAAAATTCAGATATTGATGTCATTTTTACTGGAGATTCTGGGAATGCTCTCCCTATAGCTTTTATCTTATCAAAGTTATTCAATAAGAAACTTGTTGCGATGGGACATGGAATGGACCTTATCTCAAAGACTTACTTCTCACTTAGGCACTTCTATATTAGAAATGTTGATAATTTAATTATTAGTAATGAATGGGTTAGACGATTAGTAAAGAAATATCTCAACTTTGAAACAATAAGCATTGTTAATCGTGGAGTAGTTCTAAAAGAATCAATCGTAAATGAATCGAAATTAGAATTAAGGAAGAAATATAATATCGAAAAAGATTGTTTTGTAATTTTAAGTGTAGGTAGACAAATACCGCGAAAAAACTTTAATTTGGTTATAGAAGCGATAAGTAAAATAAAGAAAGTACATCCAAATATTAAACTTAAATATTTTCTTGTGGGAGATGGTCCCGATACACAAAGATTAAAAGATTTGACTGGAGAATTAGAGCTAGAGAACCAAGTAACATTTTTAGGTCGAACTTCGCATGAAGTGAGAAATAATTTCTATAAATTATCAGACGTTTTTATTATGCCATCTATCACTAAAAAAAGTGAAATAGAAGGATTTGGTATAGTTTTTCTTGAAGCAAATTATTTTAATTTACCCGTGATAGGAACCGCATCTGGGGGTATTGTAGAAGCAATAGTTGATGGGGAAACAGGATTCTTAATAAAACCGAATGATTTAGATGACTTAATTGATAAGGTTTTGGTCTTATATACTGACGAAGATAAAAGAAAGAAAATGGGAGAAGCTGGTAAACAGAGAGTTATTCAAGAATATTCTTGGGAAAAGATTATTGATGATTATATTCACGTTTTTGAAAGTGTAATAAAGGAAAAATAGAAAGTGGAAGAGTACAGAATAAAAACAGAAATTAAAGAATTTCTTGAATTTTTTTTTTGATATTTTCCTCATTTATTCCATAATATTCTAACAAAGTATCTCTATTTCCAGATTGACCAAATGAGTTATCCATTCCTACAAATTTCATTATTATAGGGAAATTCTTAGAAATTTTTCTCGCGATCATGCTGCCAAAACCACAGTAAATATTATGTTCCTCTACTACAACAATTCCTTTTAATGATTTTATCTCTTTTAATAGTAATTCGTCATCCATTGGTTTAATACTTGGATAATTAATTATTTTTAAGGAAATGTTAAGCAACTTTTCAATTTTGGCTGCTGAGTGTAATGCTAAAACGCTTCCATATCCAGTTCCAATCACGCCAATATCTTCGCCTTCCTTTAATACATCGGGTTTTCCTAAAGAAAATTTATAGTCCTTATCATGAATTTTTGGGAAAGAACCTCTTGGTAGCCGAATATAAAATGGCCCATCATTATTAAGGGAATATTCCAATATTTGAATAAGCTCAATATTATCTGAAGGGATTAACACTCTTAAATTTTGGAGAGGGGCTAATAAGCTTAGATCCTCCAGAGCATTGTGGGTACTTCCATCTTCTCCCACCATCCCGCTATGCGTAGTTATTATTTTCACATTTAAATTATCATGACATGCAAATCTGATGAATTCCCATGCCCTACCTGTAGTGAACGCAGAAAATCCACTCACAATGGGAATTTTTTTGGATATTGCAAACCCTAATGCTGTTCCAACCATATTTTGTTCAGCAACACCCATATTAAAAAATCTTTCAGGATATGCTTTTGCAAATTTGAAAGTTCTTGTTGATAGAGAAAGATCAGCATCTAGAACAACAAAATTCTTGTTTACCTTGCCTTTTTCAACTAGAAAATCTCCAAAGGCATCTCTGAGAGGAATTTCAGGCATTTTCATCGTCCTCCTTCAAATCTAGTTGTATAGTTTCAAGTTCTTTAAGAGCCGTATCATATTCCTCCTCATTTGGGGCCCTTCCATGATATTTTCTAGTATGTTGCATAAATGATACATCAGATCCCTTAATTAGATAAGAGATAATTACTTTTGGTTTGCCAATTATGGTCTTCGTTCTTTCAAATCCCTTAAGTGTCTCTATTAAATTTGATCCATCAACTTCCATAACTTCCCAACCAAAGGCTCTCCATTTCTCAGCGAGAGGCTCTAAGGCCATGATCTCTTCCGTTGATCCATCAATTTGTATCCCGTTACGATCTACAATTGCTACTAAATTATCCAGCTTGTAATGACTGGCAGACATTGCTGCCTCCCATATAGCACCTTCATTTAACTCGCCATCCCCTAATAATACATATATAGTTTTGTCATTATTATCCAATTTCGCAGCTAATGCACACCCAACACCAATTGATAAACCCATTCCTAAAGATCCCGTTGAGATTTCTATTCCAAATTCTTGATTTTTGACAGGATGCCCTTGAAGTTTGGAACCAAATTGTCTAAAAGTGAATAATTCTTCTCGATTTATAAATCCAAATTTTGATAAGACCGCATATAAGGCTGGGGCGGCATGTCCTTTACTTAACAAAAAAATGTCTCGTTTCTCCCATTTAGGATTATCCGGCTTGATCTTCATAATTTTATTGTAAAGGAGATAAATTAGACTAGCACATGATAACGAGCCACCTGGATGACCTGATTGAGCCTTAAAGATCATCCTTAAAATATCTTTCTTGATATCCAAAATATCATTTAAGATTTGAAATCGTTCAGAGTTAGATAATTGCATAACTGTAATTCTGTTATTAAATTAGGAATTCTCTTTTTTATTTAATATAAAATCCTGGAGTTTTTTGATGGAATAAAAATCTACGGGGGGGAGAGTTGCTGTGAGTGCAGCGGCATAAAGAGCAATATTTACAGTATCTAAAATTGAAATCCCAGAGGCAAAAGATAATCCTAATGCTGCCATAATAACACTACCAACAGCTACGTAACTTCTAGCTTGTTGATTTAATATTGGTGTAAATTTTTCTACCTTTTCATTTCCTCTTGAAAAGAGAAAAGATTCTAACTCTAAATAATTTAGTAAAACATTTTTGCATTTAGAAGCGTTTAAAATCTTTTTCCCCGCAATTATGATACTCGTTTCATTAAAACAATCGATGGAAAATGTATTTAAGGCTTTCTGAAGATTAATTTTAATTAAATCTACATTTTCGTAGAGATAATAATTATCTTTCGTTGGACGGACAATAATTGGTATGTTCTTATAGTGCTCTTTTAATTTTTGTAATAATTTTTTAATAAACAAATCCTTGAATATTCCGTTTAAACCATAATCTAATATTAGAATTGCGCCTACATCCCGAGATCTCTGAATTAGATGTTCATTTATTTTGTTTACAGTGGATTCCGAAATACTCTCACTATAATCAGTTTCTAAGCGTAATAGATGCTGATTCATTGCCTTTATTCTAGTAATTTGAGGTGTTGTAATATTTTCATTGATAAGAATGCCTGAAGTATCTACCTTTAACTCTTTAATCCTTTTTAAAAAGAAATCACCCTCAAAATCATTACCAATAATCGTAAGTAATTCAGGAATTCCACCCATAGATCTTATAAATTGTAAAACTAATCCAGTTGCTCCTATATAGACATTTCTATCCTCAATTTTCACATTTGGGACTGGAGCATCAGGGGATATTCTATCAGTATATCCAAAAATATACTTATCAACTAAAGCATCCCCAATGATGAGTACTTTTTTACCATCCCACTTGTTAATTTCTTCAATGAGAGACATTTTATTGGATTACTTTTTTAATTCACTTTGTAATTTTTCCCAATCTTTTAGAAATGATTCTATTCCTTTATCTGTGTTTGGATGAGTGAACATTTTCTCAAGAACACTGAAAGGAATTGTAGCAATATGAGAGCCCAATCTTGCGGCTTCGATAACATGTCTAGTATTTCTGATAGAAGCAACAATTAATTCAGACTTGAAATTAAATGCGCTAAGAATTTCCATTGATTCCCGCAACATATCAATTTCATTTTGACCATTATCCATCAACCTTCCTATAAAAGGACTTATATAGGATGCCCCTGCTTTTGCAGCAATTAAAACTTGATTCTGTGAAAACACAAGAGTAACGTTTGTTTTAATTCCTTCAGGCTCAAGAATGTTTACAGCTTTTATACCATCTTTCGTAAAAGGGATTTTAACTACTATGTTGGGGGCAATTTTAGCTAATTCACGAGCCTCTTTAACCATTTCATCAGCAGATAATCCTATAACTTCCCCACTGACAGGTCCATCAACAATTTCACAAATTTTTCTTAATTGTTCTATTGGTTCAGCACCCTCTTTTGCTAATAGAGTAGGATTAGTGGTAACCCCATCGATAATTCCTAATTCCTGCATTTCTTTGATCTGTTCTAAATTGGCAGTATCAATAAAAAATTTCATTCCACTTTCACACTAATTTTTTGGAGATTATAATAAATATTTGTTTTATATATTTATAGCAAATTCTTTTAAATTTTTAAATATCTTGTCTGGTATTATCGAGCTAATTTTTTTTTGTTCTTCCTTTCCATAACCAGTTAGCAGTAGAACTGTTTTACAATTTGCTGCGTTACCAGTTTGAATATCTTTTAATGTATCTCCGACCATATAAGAATCATTTAAATTAATATTATGTTTCAATTTAGCTTTTAATATCATTCCGGGATTTGGTTTCCTACAGTCACACTGACCTGTAAACTCAGGATGGTGAGGACAATAATAAATATCATCTATTTCAATATTATTTTGCTTTAGTATCCCGATCATTTTATCGTGAATTGATTTAAGAATTTCTTCCGTAAATAGACCTCTAGCTATTCCTGCTTGATTAGTAATAATTATAAGTAAGAATTTTTTTTTCTTGAGAAGCTTTAAAGCTTCTATTGATTCTTCAATAAATTCAAAATTTTTTGGATCTGAAAGGTAGCTAACTTCTTTGTTTATTACCCCATCTCTGTCTAAGAAAATTGCCTTTTTAGATTTCTTTGTTTTCATCAAATTCCTAAATTCTATTCTGATTATTATTTTTTGGAAAGAATTACCAGTTAACCAAAAATTTCATTTTCAACTAGGTAACAAATAATATGGCCTACAATTATATGACCTTCTTGAATTCTTGGAGTATCAGATGAAGGGATTTTTAAACAAATATCCGCAACCTCCTCAATTTTACTTGAATTCTCCCCAGTAAAACCTATTGTTACAGCACCGAATTCTTTAGCCTTTTCAATTCCTTTGATAACATTTGGTGAATTTCCTGAAGTACTTAATCCAATTACAACATCACCTTTGTTAACGAGTGATTCAACTTGTCTTTCAAAAATCTTGCTATAGCCATAATCATTTGCAGTAGCCGTAACTACAGAAGTATTTGTATGAAATGCTAAGGCAGGCAAAGATTTTCGTTCCAAGTAAAATTTCCCTACGAATTCAGCAGCGATGTGTTGAGCATCTGCAGCACTCCCACCATTGCCGAATAATATAACTTTCTTCTTATTTTTGTAACATGCTATTATTTCTCGAGAGATCTTCTCTATTAAATGAGATAACTTCTTAACACCTTCAATAACCTTTATTGTTGTTTCTAAACTAGTTGTTATACTTTTTTCCATGGTTAATAACCCATTTTTCTTTAATATTTGTTACTAATTAACTTTCCATACTTCTAGCCCTTTTGTGTCAAAGTGAAATGGAACGATCTTACCGTTAATCTTTTTTAATTCCTTAATTACACGAAATTTTTTACTGGGATCAGAGAATAGTAATAAATGCCCTCCTCCCCCTGCACCTAACAATTTTCCCCCAAGCACTCCAAATTTTCTGGAAGTTAAATAAAACTTTTCAATTTGTTCATTGGATATTTTGGAGCTTAAACGCTTCTTTAATGCCCAATTATCATGTAAAATATTACCAAACTCCGTTAATTTTTCTGTATTGTTAGATTCTACAATTAATTTCATTTTATATGCATTATCTTTGAGATGCTGCATTATTTCCATAAAAACTTTCTCCTCTAGTTTATATCCCTTAAGAACTTCATCTTGAATTAAAGAGGATAAGTGTGAACCACCGACATAACATAAAACCAATCGATAACTTAACTCATTAATGAATTCTTCTGGAGCATTCATGGGATTAACATCTACTTTATCAGTGAATTCTATGAAATTAAATCCACCATAAGATGCTGCAAATTGGTCTTGATAACCTCCTTTTTGACGAAGCTCTACTCTTTCAATTTCATAAGCTTTTTCTGCAATCTGATGCTTATCTAACCCAATTTTGTAATATTTATTAAATGCTCCTATAAGAGCTACTAAAAGAGATGAGGAACCTCCCATACCAGAACCTGTTGGTAGTTCGGAATAAGAAATTATATCAAAACCTTCTTCTATACCCAACACATTAATAGTTCCTTTAAAAAGCTCAAAACCGTCATCGTAATTTTTATCACCTATAGTAAAAGTCTTTGTTTTATTGAAATCAATTGAGGAAACTTGAATTTTATTATCTTTTCTCGGTTCTAATGTAATGTACACATGTCGATCTATAGTCGTACTAATTACACACCCCCCATGATCAGTACAATATGGAGCCATATCTGTACCTCCACCCCCAAAACTTACACGAAAAGGCGATCTTGAACGAATAATCATAGTCTTTATAATAATAAGTTATACAATCATACTTTTACATATTATAATAAATTGGTAATTTATCAATTTTTATTTTTTTAATAGGAAGTATCTATTATTGATAAAAAAGAAGGCATCATGAATTCAGAATACCCAAAATGGCTTTAAAACAATGTGTTTCACTATTGAGGGATTATAATTAATTTTTGGTTTAGATGAATTTTGTCATTTTTAAGGGAATAAAAATATAAGTAACTAATATGCAAAAAAGCGATCAAATAATAATTACTGGAGCAGATGGTTTTCTCGGTTCTCATTTGACAGATCTTTGTTATAAAAAGAATGCCACTGTTTCTGCATTGATTAAACCTCAAGTTGAGATTACAAATCTAAAACAATATACAAATGGTAAAATTAAATTTTATCAAGAGGAAAAAGTTCTTTATTTTGAGGAAAAAATCGAAATTCCGACCAGTGATCCTAAGTTAACAATAGTAGAGTGTGATATCAGAAATAATAAACTACTAGATTCTATTATTGAAAGAGTTAAACCAGATTATTTGTTCCATTTTGCAGCTCAACCTCATGTTTTACCTTCTTGGGAAGATCCAGTAAAAACGATTGAAACAAATATTATAGGGACAATAAATATATTTGAGTCAATTAAAAATCATGAATTAAAGACAAGAGTGATTAATGCCTGTTCAAGCGCTGAATATGGAACAACAACGAAGCTTAAACGCCCATTAAGGGAAGATGATTCGTTATTGGCAATCCATCCCTATGGGATTAGTAAAATTGCTGCAGAACTGCTTGCTCGCCAATATTTCATCAATTTTAATATAGAAATTATTAATTTACGGTTCTTTAATCAAACAGGCACTCGAAAGGAGAATGATGCTTGCTCTGATTTTGTAAAAAAAGTAGCTCAGATAGAATTAGGCTTAATTGACCCTACAATTGAAGTAGGTAATTTGGACACTATTCGAGATATTACTGGGATAAGAGATACATTAAACGCAATATGGGTATCTGCTATTAAAGGAACTCCGGGTGAAACTTATAATGTTTGTTCAAGTAAAAAAACCAAAATCAGAGATGTTTTAAATACTGTATTAAGTTTCTCTAAAAAAAAAATAAAAATAATAGAAAAAATACCAACAAAGCTAAGAGTCACTGATGAAGAAATAATTCTTGGAGATAATACAAAAATTAGAAATGAACTTGGATTCGAAATTACTCAGACAATTGAACAAACACTTAAAGAAATGTATGATTATTGGATTGAATATTACAAAAATAATGGTCTGTAGTGTTAACTACTAACTAAGATAATGTGCTTTTCCTAATGAATTAATGGTTTTAAAAATTATTTATGAATAAATTAAATACTTATTCTTAATTATAATTTAACATATAATGGAAGATCTTATCCCTATTGAGAAGGTATTGAAGGAGGATTTGCGGGTTAAAGAACTTAAGGATCAAGGCTATATCATAGTACCCGAAAATATAGATGAATATCTGAATGATTTTAAAAACCGAACTTCTTTATTACCGGACAAAAACTACTGGAAGGAAAAACGGGTTATTATTACAGGAATTAGTGGCTTTGCTGGTAGTCATCTAGCTGAACAATTGCTAGATTTAGGTTGTGAAATTCATGGAACAATACGTAGACATGCCGTCCCAATGCATGAAAATATAGAGCATCTTAGAGGTAAAATACATTTACATGAAGCAGACATAACTAGTGCTGAGAGGATACTCGAGATATTCGAGAAGATAGACCCCCATGCAGTTTTTCATCTTGCTGCCGAATCTTTTATTCCAACCTCTTTTAGGGAGCCTGTGAGAGTAGCTCATAATAATATTATTGGTACAATTAAGATTTTCGAGGCTGCTCGAAGATTTAATAATGAACTAGAAAGTATACAGGTAGCCTGTAGCAGTGAGCAATATGGATTAGTTGATCCAAATGAAGTGCCTGTAACAGAAGATTTGAAGAAAAATCCTTTTCGTCCTAGAAGTATATATGGAATCTCAAAATGCGCAACAGAACAAATAGCATGGTTATATCATAATTCGTATGGTGTTCCTAGTGTAATTACTCGAGGTTTTAATCACGAGGGACCCCGTAGAGGAATTCAATTCGTAACAAGTGTGGTACATCGTCAGATAGTTGAAATCTTAAAAGGCTTAAGAGATAATATTATTATTGGGAATCCAAATGCTATTAGAGATTATACTCATGTAAAGGATACTGTTAACGCATATATTTTGGTGAGTGAGAAAAAAAAATATGGGGAAACATATAATGTATGTTCTGGGAAAGGAATTATGATAGCAGATTATGTTGAATTATCTAAAAAAATATTTGATATTTCAGCAAAAGTTTATGTGGATCCTGATAGACTTCGTCCTAGTGAAGTCCCTTTGCTTATTGGTAAGAATGATAAAATTGTGAAAGAAATTGGGTGGAATCCCACGAGATCTATCATAGACATTATAAAAGAAGGAGTAGATTACTTTCAAAAACGCCCAGAACAACTAGGCGTGGAAGCACATTAAAAATATCAGTTAGACTTAATTTATATATTTAATTCCCTTTTCTGAAGTTCAATTAATTGCTGTATGCCTTTAGTTCCAACCTCTAATACTTCATCCAACTTTTCTTTTGAAAAAGTAGCTCCTTCCGCAGTTCCTTGGATTTCAACTAATTTATTATGCTCATTCATAACTAAATTAAAGTCAACATCAACTTTAGAGTCTTCAGCATAGTTGAGATCAAGTAATACTTGGTTATTCTTTATGCCTAATGAAATCGCGGATACTACGTTATAATCTGGAAAATTATAAATTACTTGTTGATTATAAAGATAATTTAAAGCATCGAAAACTGCTATAAAAGCCCCAGTTATAGACGCGCACCTTGTTCCCCCATCGGCTTGTATTACATCGCAGTCAATCCTAATTGTACGTTCACCCAGTTTTTCGTAATTGAATGCTGCTCGCATACTACGTCCTATTAATCTTTGGATTTCAGTTGATCTTCCTCTATTTGAATCTCTCTGATTTCTATTCTGGGTTGCTCTTGGTAACATTGAATATTCTGCTGTTATCCAACCAGTACCAGTGTCGACCAGAAATCTTGGTACTGTCTCCATTACCGAGGCAGTAACAATAACTTTTGTGCCCCCTTGAGTTATTAACACAGATCCCTCAGGGTATTTTAAGAAATTCCTTTGAATTGCGGTCTCTCTTAATTCGTCGTATTCTCGTCCGTCAACTCGTATTTTTCCTACCATTTAGCTGTAACCAAAATTTATTAATTGAAAAGGGTATATAAGAATATTTTTTATAAAGTAAAAAAGTTTCTTAAAATAGAAAAGAATTGATTTATTTGACCATAGGATATGATCCTAGTATTTTATGCCAGATTACATTATCACTCATTTTTGTAATAACGCTTTTCACTTGCGGATCTTCTTTATCTCCTTCAAAGTCCATTAAAAAAATATACTCCCAACGACCTCTTCTTCTCGGACGAGATTCAATTTTTAGCAAGTTAATGTTAGCATCGGCAAAAATCTTTAAAGCTCGATATAAGGCTCCGGGAGTATGTTTGGTAACAAAAACAATAGAGGTTTTAATTTTACCAACTTTCTGTTTATTTTCTTCTTTTGAAATAATAAGAAATCTTGTAAAATTTATGGGATTATCCTCAATATTTGAACTAAGAATTTTCAAATCATAAATTTCGCTTGAGAAGCTAGTACCGATCGCCGCAAGAGATTCATCTTTTTGTTCACTTATTTGTTGAACCGCTTCAGCTGTGGAATTAACATTAATTAAATTCGCATTTGGGAGATTTGTATTAATCCATTTTCTTGCTTGAGCAAAAGCTTGAGGATGTGAAATGATAGTATTAATTTTTGATAAGTCAGATGTTTTCAGAGTAATAAGGTTTTGAATAATTCTAAGTTCAATTTCCCCATAAATGAAAATATTTTTTTCTATTAATAGATCAAGTGTTTCTCTTACAGTTCCTTGAAGACTGTTCTCAATAGGAATAACACCAAAATCTATTATATCCTTTTCAATGCCTTCAAATATTTCTAATGTATTATTAAAAGTAATAAATTCCGTACCGGCTTTTGGGAAATAATCTAAAGATGCTTGATGAGTAAAAGTTCCTATTGGCCCTAAAAATCCTGTTTTAGTTATTGATCCTTGGATTAATTTGCTCGCGCTCATAATTTCCTTCCAAATCGCTTCTATGCTAGTATCTTCAATTACATTTGATTTAGCTTTCAATCTGTCAATTACCTCCTTTTCCCTTTGAGGTTGATAAACTTTCAAATTTAATTTTTCTTTTAAATCACCTATTCTAATAACGATGCTACCTCGTTGATTTAGAAGTTCTATGATTTTATCATCGATATCATTAATTTTTTCGCGTAATCCTCTTAAATTTTCCCTTAAATTATTATTTTCATTCATATTATGCTTCACAAGTTTATATCTTTAATTTTGATACTATTCTTGATCAAAAAAATATTCAATATTTAATTCAAATGCCGAAACGGGAAATTCCAGTTTGAAATTAATTAAAACTTCAGGATGGATTTCCCCAATTTCCCCAATTACTGAACCATTTATATAAATTTTTCCAAATCGACCATTGATATAACTTGGGTTTTCCCCAGGTTTTACTTGATAGTTATCATAATAACCTATTGAGGTCATGATGAAATCTAAAACTGATTTCATTTCAGTATAATCTGAATATTCATGATAAGAAACAGCAGATAAATGAATTTCACGCTTGGTACCGGTATCTTCTTTTTTTGATAATAAAATTACATCACCCACCTCAAAGATTCTTATAGGTTTTTCCTCAGATCTATTCAAAAGTAATGTTTCCATTAACTGGGGAAGTAAATTGGTTCTAACCGTGTCGTACTCTTTGGAAACCGGATTAGCAATCTCAATAATTCCCTTTTTACTTGGTTCTTGGTTCATAAAATCAAATTGTTTTTCTGAACTAGTGAGTATGAAATTTAGAACCTCAAGAAATCCAGCTCCTATCAAAATTTTTCGTATCATGTTTGAGTAATCTTGTTTGGGGTGGTACTTACCGATTCCCCCTTCATGAATTGTTAGTGGTAAATTTAAATACCCATATCCTATAGCGCATTCTTCAGTAAAATCGACAGGATGCATAATATCTCCTCTGTAGGCAGGTACCCATATATCTAAAAAACCTTTTTCCTTCGATTTTTCAGCACCCATTCTCACCTTTCTAAAACACTTCAACATCTCCGGGATTGATAAGTTTAATCCAATTACCTTATTTATGTAATCTGTTTTCACTTCCCATTTTTTTGCTTGTAGATTTGGTGTAATAATCTCATTTTCCTCTTCATAATTCACTTTTACACTCTCTAATTTTGCCCCCATATCATATAATGTCGTAGAGAGAATATTTAAAGCTAAAGTAATTGCATTAAAATCAGTACCAGTTAAATCTAAAAATAAATTTTTGGTACTATCTGTAACTGTGGTAAGTTCCCCATTTATTACCGGTGGAAAGGACAGTACCTCATTATTACTATCAAAAATAACGGGATATACTTCTTTTCCCTGTAATATATGAGCATATTCAATCCCCTTTTCATGTAATAACAAGATCTCCTCTAAATTCATTGGATATCCATCACCATGCAAAGGAACAAAACTAACAGAATCTGGTTTTACCGCGGTATATCTATAGGGAGGTTTAACTTTATCTAGATCATGAACACCGATTGCCACTTTCTTTCTGTCTCTTCCTACAGCCCAATGTAGATGCTCCTGAATATTCATTAATGTTGCGACCTCTTCCTCATCTAAATCAATGTTCCGAACAATACCACACACGATATAAGGTCGAACTTTCTTTACACTTGGATCTACATTTAATGTTATATTTCCTGGTTCAATTTCATAAGAGGGAAGGCCTAGTTCAATTTCATAGTATCCTTTAAGGGCTCTAGCAATCCCTTCAGGGCTTGAAAAATCGGGTCTGTTAGGATTATATTCCACCTTAATTTTCTGTTCTTCTTCACTTACATCCTCCAAATCTAAACTAATCCCTTGTAGATCATATTCTAGATCTTTTATCTCCAGTTTTTTTCCAACTAATTTTTCTAATCTTTCAATTTTTAGTTCAATTGTGGGCAAATCCTCACCTCATTTAAGATAAGACTGGTGTCTTAACCATTTTAATGGATTAATATAAAAATCTCGCATATCTTTTCTACCATAATATGGCATTGCAATTCTTTCAAGTCCTTGACCCCATGCTAAAACACGGGTTGGTTCTCTTATTCCCCAAGGATAGGTGACTTCTGGTCTAAAAATCCCTGATCCTCCCATCTCTAACCATTTATTTAATTTATCATAATAAACAGAAACTTCCATCGATGGTTCGGTATAAGGAAAAAACCCTGGTCGGGTCATAATTTTTTTGAATCCAAGTTTTCTGTAAAACTCTGTAAGTAACCCAATTAAATCGCATAAGCTAACATTATCATCAATCACAATTCCCTCTATTTGAGTAAATTCTGCTAGATGAGTTTTATCTAATTTTTCATTACGGAATACTCTATCAACACAAAATACTTTTACTGGGACTTTATCATTGTTTCTATAAAATTCCGCAAGTCTTCTCATCGTTGTAGCTGTAGTGTGTGTTCTCATCACTGTTTTTTTAGCAGTATTAATATCCCATTGATATCCCCACCCTACCGAGCCTGAATCTCCTCCATTTTCATGAATTTCCTTAACAGCTAAAACTCTATCTTTTTCTGGCATTTTTGCTGTTTTTGGGTTATTTAAATAAAATGTATCTTGCATTTCACGAGCAGGATGATCTTGAGGTTGAAATAATGCATCAAAACAATAGAATGCACTTTCAATAATTGGGCCTCTTATTTCTGTGAAACCCATTGATAAAAATACCTCTCTTATTTCATTGATTAAGTTGATTAAAGGATGTATCTTTCCTGTTTTTAATAAAGGCCCTGGTTTTGTAACATCAAAAGGTTTTAAATCATATTTTTGCCAATTTCCAGAACTCAACATTTCGGGAGTAATTTTACTAATCTGCTTTAACTCTTCTATCTCCGAAGTTGAAATCTTACTCCCAATTTCAGTCAAATAAATAATTCGTTTAGTTCTTTGTATCTTCTTAATTAATTTTCTTTTATTTAAGCTATTTAATACTTTCTTATCTTCTTTAGATAATTCTGAATAATCAACAATACTATTTTCTTTAAATCTATTAAAAAACTTCTCAATTTCAGTTTGAGGAAATTCTTCGGTTATGAGAAATATTTTGTTTTCTCCTGAAGCTTTACTTTGACTTATCCAGCGGTTCTTTTTTAAGTTGGAAATTCCGACATAAAAAATATTTCTTTCCATTCCTGATTTTTTCATCAAATCCTTTAATGAAATCTCTTTAACATCGCTCTCTAAAATGAGGTTTAATAACTGACGTTCAGGAAATCCCTTTTCTAAATAAAGACGCCCCTCTTCATTTGGTGTTACATTATAAATCTCCTTCTCCTTGAAATCCCCTAAGTCTTGTGCGATTAAATCATTCACAGCTGACATTAAAACTATGTAGTCAATATTAAGTTCTTCAGCAAGGTCTTCAGCTACAATTTCAGTGGATTTCTTTTTTAATATATCAAATATCTCAATAACTTGTTTTTTTAGCTTAATTGTCACAATCTAACACCAAATCATCCTATGCTTTCTTTATAAAATTTAAAGTCTTGAATTTATTTAAATCTTTCGTGAATAAAATCGTTAGGTTTCGCTCTATCTTGAATTAGGTTAACCATTTAACTTTTTTTTATGGTAGAGATTCAGTTTTTAAACTAGTAGAAGGAGATACTTCCGCAGCCAAGGGATCTTTAAGCAATTTTGGCGATTAATCCCTTGGCAAGTTAAAGAATTTAACAATATTGTATACTTGATTAAGCATTCCAGACTTGTATTTCTTACATCTATATAAGCACATAAATTCTCTTCTCAAGCTATTTTCAAGTATAAAATAATAGTGTAATTACTAACTAAAAAATTTTGCTGTTACAGATTTTCTCTAATCGTAGTTGAGCTTATCTTATTATTGAATTGATCTTTGATAAGAGGTATAACAATCAAGATTAGGGGTTTCAATCCCATGCTCTCTCTAGATTTATTTAGTCTTAGTGCGTTTTCATATGTTTCTTGACTTAGAATTAACCCATCATATTCAGGATCTTGAGCATACCCACTCATGTCATCCCAATTTTTTATTTCAACAATGCTAACACGTTCCATGTCTGTAAATGTGCTTATATATTCTCTTATTTTCGATTTTCTTTTTTTATAGCTTTCGAGTTTTGAAAGAAACTTTTTCTTTTCTAACAAATTTTGGCTTGTTAGGCCAATTTCAATAGTTTCTGAGACTGATAAAGCAGTTCTTAATAGAAATTTGTGACCTTCATGAAGATGATCGAATGTCCCTCCTAGTCCAACTTTTTTAAGAATTTAGAAAACACCTCGAGAAATCTGAATAATTAATCTTTAGATTTTTTTTTAGATTCTTTCTCTTCTGTTTTATTTGGTTCTGTTGGCTTCTTTAGCTTAACTGAATAAATTTGTTTAATCTCCAATGCATCATCGCATTTATCACACTTACCTAATCTTTTAAATACAAAATCTCCTTTCTGGTAGTTTCTTACTTTGGTCAATCCGCAGAGACTGCATATCAAGATTGTTAAAGTTTGTCGGATTGGTTCAGAGGGAGTTTTTTGCACTTGTAGAGCCGTTGCCCCTACACAAATTAAGACAAATCCGATAGACCAACCCCACATCGAGTATTGAGAGGGTATAATGGGTAAATAGATCAGGAGTGCACCCAAGATAATAGGGAGAATGAATAATAAGTTTTTGAGGATGGTCTTAACCGTAATCTTCTTTTTTAAAATATCCTCATCGTCTTCTTCTTCTATCATCGAAAAATGTCGCAAAATTTTGTTTTCTATGCTCTATAATAGAAAAGAATAAATAAATTTTGTTATTATAAAAACATAATATTATCAATATAATGAGAGATTAATTTAAGATAAAAATGTTAAATATAGCTCAGATAGGTGGAGCCCAAGGCACTGATCCCATATCTCTTGTATTAAATTTGTTGTTTTTCGTATTAATTTTTGTTTCAATGTTCTATGGACAAAAACTTCAAGGATGGAAAGCATCCCGAGATATTCAGGTTAGTTTAGATAAGTTAAAGAAATGGAATGACGAATGCAAAGAGATTTTAATGAATAACTTTAAAGAATTTGCCGATACCAAAAAAACTCAAAAAGATTTAATGCTTCAACTTGAGGATTTTTTAACATTTGTTACTATTCCTCCTGTTTCGCTTGATCCATATGGTATTATCCCAAAATTTGACCATGTTGTTGATGTTCGCGACTTCCGATTTAAAGAAGAAGTAGAATTATTAGCACCCAAGGCAGATAATGTACAAAAATATAATCTAGAGAATCTGATGGAAGCAACTATGGCCATTGATTCTATTTACAGGTTAATTAGACACTATCTCATATTAGGGAAGAAATCAAAATCCATGATTTTGTTACTCCAGATCTCCATGCAATTAGGTTTAATTGTTGCTATGGCAAAAGCATACTACCACGCAGCGAAAGCTTTTGCTGAGGGGAGTCCAATAGGAGATGCTCTTGGGCCTTTAGTAACTGCAAGTTTTATTCGTGAAATCACGGATTCCCACATAGAAGCAAAAGAGATTGTGAGAGACACTATTGTGCAAGAACTCGAATTTGAGGAAAGAACAGTCTTTTTAGTAAGAGCAAAAGGACCGGGTGGAACTGTTGGAAAACCGGGGAAAGCAATTAAGATGCTTATTGATGAGTATGGGGATGAAATTTCCAGAGTTATTATGATTGATGCCGGATTAAAACTAACTGGTGATAAAACAGGTTCAATAGCTATAGGTGTTGGTGCGGCTATCGGAGGGATTGGTATTGAAAAACATTTCATAGAAGAATCTTCCACTAACAAATCTATTCCTATTGATGCGTTAATCTGTAAGCAATCATTAGAAAATGCAATTACAACAATGCAGAGATCCATTACTCAATCTGTTCCTAAGTTCATTGAGAAAATAAAAATGACCATTCGTAAGAGGACTGAAAAAGGATCGAAAGTCATTATCGCGGGAATTGGGAACACAATTGGAATTGGAGTTTAATACTTCTTTACTGCTATTAGATGATATCTTTATATCCTCTTTAGTTTTTCTCTTATTCTTTATGATTTGTATATTAGTAAAATCGTTTCAATACTTAATGATTTTTTAAGTTCTCCTAATATTAAAATAGAAATTGTTTTATAATTAAGCAAATAAGATTATTTAATAAGATTACATAAATAAAAATCGAAAAGAAAATAGTAATATTTGAGGTGTAAAGAAAATTTACGGTTATATGGGAAAAATATTAAGAGTCGACTTAAGTAGTGGTGGCATCACAGAAGAATTTCCTGATGAAGACACATTGAAATTATATTTAGGAGGTTCTGGAATAGCCACAAAATATCTTATCGATGAGACATCAAAGGGAATAGATCCTTTAGGCCCAGATAATAAATTAATCTTTATGACGGGTCCTTTAACGGGCACACCATCTCCAAGTACAGGGAGGTATAGCGTTGTTGCAAAATCACCTCTTACGAAGGTATGGGGAGAAGCCAATTCAGCAGGATTTTGGGGAAGAGATTTAAAACGATCTGGATTTGATGGTATTATTTTTGAAGGAATATCATCAAAGCCTGTATATCTCGTCACTGAAGATGGCAAGGCAGAACTTAGAGACGCTTCTCATTTATGGGGTAAAAATACATCTGAAACTACGCGAATTATCAGAGAGGAGTTAGGTGAAAAATTTAACGTTGCTTGCATCGGTACTGGAGGAGAAAATCTTGTGAAATATGCTGCTATAATGAATGATTGCGATAAACCCAATTACGGACGAGCTGCCGGAAGGTGTGGAATGGGTACAGTAATGGGATCTAAGAAATTGAAGGCGATAGCATCTAGGGGAACAGCTAAAATTAGTGTGGCAAATCCAGAAGAATATAAAGCGGAAGCTAAACAACGGTATGATTGGGTTAACCAAAGCCTAATGAAGATGACACTCGAAGTATTTGGAACTGCTACTATGGTTGATTTGGTAAATGTTAAAGGTGGTTTACCAACCAATAATTTTCAAACTGGGGTTTTTCCTGCACCAGATAACATTAATGGTACTGCAATAAATGAAACAATCCTTACAGGACGAAAGCCCTGCTTCGCTTGTCCCATTGCTTGCGGACGATTAGCTGAAATTAAAGAAGGTAAATATAAGAGTACTGGTGAGGGACCTGAGTATGAATCAATTGGTGCCCTTGGAACTATGTGTGGGGTAGATAATCTTGAGGCAATCACTCTTGCCCATTTTCTCTGTAATGAGTATGGTATAGATGTGATATCTGCGGGAAATACAATAGGGTTTGCTATGGAGTGTTATGAGAAAGGTATAATAACAAAGGAGGAAACTAATGGCCTTGAATTCACCTTTGGTAATGCTGATTTAGTTGTTGATTTAATATCTATTATAAGTAATCGAGAGGGGATTGGGGATTTATTGGCAGAAGGGACGAGAAATATGGCAGAAAAATTAGGAAAAGGATCGGAAAAATTTGCCATGCACGTTAAGGGATTAGAACTTCCTGCTTATGACAGTAGAGCAGCAAAAATTACAGGATTAGCCTATGCTACGTCTAATAGAGGAGGATGCCATATCACTGGCTTTATTGAAGGTCCAGCTTTCTTGGGAATGCCCTTTATGATCGTTGAAGATGCTACTGTCGGTGATGTTTTATCAGAAAATACAGAAGATACAAAGGTAGTTAAAGAATTCGAAGATGCATTTGGCGTATTTGATGCGATTGGGGGCTGTAAATTCATGGGTATGGTTTTATCTTCAGAAGATTGGGCATCCTTAATCGAAAAATTAATGGGTTATGATTTTAAAGTAGAGGATTTTGCTAAAACAGGAGAAAGATTATACAATCTTGCAAGAGTATATAATATAAGAGAAGGCGTCACAAGAGCAGACGATACACTCCCAGCGCGTATGTTGGAAGAACCAATGCCTGAAGGACCAGCAAAAGGAGAAACTGTGAATTTAGATATATTATTAGATGCTTATTATGATTATAGAGGTTGGGATAAACAAACGGGTAAACCTACTAAGGAAAAATTAAAAGAACTCGGATTGGAGTGGGCTATAAAAGAAATATACTAGTATTTTCTCAAAGTCATTAAACAGAAAAGGTGGGAAATATGAGTGAAAATAATAACCTATCATATGCTAACAAACCATGGTTGAAATCCTATAAGGTAGGGCCTTTTAAGCTAAAACATTCAATGAAACCTTATCCTAAAATTAATGTATACAAATTTCTCGAAGATAGCGCAGCCAGTTACCCCGATAATATCGCTTGTGTCTATCTGGATGAGGAATTAACCTACAAAGATTTGAAATTAAAGGTTGATAAATTAGCTAATGCTTTCCTTAAATTAGGATTAAAGAGAGGAGAAACAGTAGCATCTGTTCTTCCATCCTGTCCCGAGTTCATTTTAGTTGATTATGCTGCTATGAAAATGGGAGCTATTCATGTACCTCTTAGTATATTACACAAAACTGATGATTTAATTCATGAATTAAGGGAAAGCAACGCAAAAACTGTAGTGTGTTCATACAGGCGCCTTGAGAGAATGAATGAAGTAAAAAAGGATCTGGAGATAAACACTATCATATATACTCCCACCCAGATTTTTCCTGATTATTCAATGCCTGAAGTGGTTGAAGTTTCGGAAGCAGGAACTCACGCTCTTGAGGATTTACTGGAGAAACATGATCCCCTTGAAAAAACAGTTGAAGTAGATCCTTTGGAAGACATTGCTCTTCTGCCTTTCACAGGGGGTACTACTGGCCTCCCAAAGGGAACAATGTTGACCCATCATAACATCACGACAAATTCAATTCAACTGATGCATTGGATGCTGGACCCTATAAAAGTGGGGATTATTGGAAAAGCAGCTATTGTTATCTGTGTTCCAGTTTTTCATGCTTATGGGCATTTTGCTATTCATTCAGGTATTTCTTTAGGAATAAAAATGTTTTTAATGGATCCTAGAGACATGATAAGGATTGCCGAAACAATAAAAAAAAATCGACCTTTTATGGTGCTCGGAGTTCCGGCACATTATATGAGATTTCTACATTTAGACATCCCAAAGGCCCCTATCTTTTATTTATCTGGAGCTGCCCCGTTACCCCCTGATGTGGCCGAACAATTCGAACAAAAAACTGGTGTTCCCATGGGGGAGGGTTATGGTGCAACCGAGACTTGTGCTGCTTCGATGGTGAATATTTCACCCCTTTCAAAAGTTACTGGATTTATGGCTACAAAAAAATTAGGGGTGGGTGTACCTTTACCCGATACAGAAGTAAAAATAGTAGATCCTGAAACAAAAGTAGAACTCCCTCTTGGAGAATCTGGTGAAATCTGGATTCGAGGCCCTCAAGTGATGAAAGGGTATTGGCCTACAGCAGGTAAAGGTTTAACCGAAGATGGTTGGCTTCCAATGGGTGATATAGGAAGGATGGATGATGATGGCTATTTTTACATTGAAGATCGTATTAAGGATATGATAAACGTATCAGGAAATAAAGTTTATTCACGAGTAGTTGATGACATCTTACATGAACATCCTGCTGTTAGTGTAGCAGGTGTAATCGGAATTCCTGATCCTGAACGTCCCGGCAGTGAGCGAGTAAAGGCGTTTATAACACTAAATAAAGAACAAGCGGGAAAAGTTTCCGAACAGGATATAATTGATTATTTAAAAGACAAGGTTAAACCTTACGCAGTCCCTAAGTATGTGGAGTTTAGAGATGATCTTCCTCTAACATTGGCTATGAAATTATTCAAACGAAAACTTAGAAATGAAGAAATTGAAAAAATGAAACAAAGAGGAGAAATTAAATAAATCTCCATAAAGAGCACAGAATAATTACCTCAACTACTTTTTTTATATTTTTTTTTTTTTTTTCCAATAAAAACTAGATTATTTATAACACTCTTTCTTAAATAAAATATATATATGAATTACCTACTTAAAAATTAAGTTAAATAAACTAATAAGTGATAATAATGAAGTTTGGAACACCAGAATGGGCTACAGCTTTTTGTAAAGCTATTAACGAAAACGAAAATTATAGAGATGCTGCGGGACCGAGTGGATTTCCACCAGATGGATGGGAGGGAGATTTTCTTTTTGTAGTTGAGCCCTCAGGGAATTTAGATCATGAAATAAAAATGTTTGTTGGATTGTATCATGGTGAATGTACTGGTGCAAGAGTCGTTGAAGAAGGTGAAGATGTTGAACCTGAATATATTTATTCCGGACCTTATGATGCTTGGGTCCAAGTACTAAAAAAAGAACTAGATCCGATTCGAGGTTTACTCTCTGGAAAGTTTAAACTTAAAGGTGATATGGCAAAAGTTATGAAAGCTGTTAGAGCAGCTCAAGAACTCGTTAATTCTACAACTATGTTTGATACAGATTTTTATTGAAACAAAGAAAATTTATTTACTCTTTTTCCTTTTTCTAATTTATTTTAACTCAGCTTATAAATTAATATGGTGTCTCACACAAATAATATCCACGACCTAACAACGAAACAAGTTTATTTTTTTGACTTGGATGGAACTATTTATTTAGGGAATAAATTATTTAAAGGGGTTTCTGAGTTGATTGAGTTGTTGAAACAAAGGGAAATCTCGTTTTTCTTTCTTTCTAATAATTCTAGTATTTCTTCAGCGGATTACCTCAAAAAACTAAAATCCATGAAGCTTGATATAACTCGAGATAATATAATCTTATCTCAACATCCAACAATCGATTACTTAAAGAAAAATAATTACAAGAGAATTTTTTTGTTAGGTACAATGTCACTTAAGGATGAATTTAGACAAAATGGATTAATTATAGATGAAGCAGATCCAGAGATAATTGTGCTTGCGTTTGATAAGGAACTTACCTATCAAAGATTAGCTCTCGCCGCAAATTTTCTAAAGAGCAAGGAATTTCCCTATATTGCTACTCATCTAGATAATAGGTGTCCAACTGAAAATGGATATATCCCCGATGCGGGTGGTATTGCAGCTTTACTATTTAAAACAATAGAAAGAATGCCGAGAGTTTTTGGGAAACCTAATGAAGAAATGTTGCTGTTCAAGTTGAATCAGCTTGGAATTCCTCCAAATCAGGCAATAATATTTGGTGACCGCCTTTATACAGACATAAAAATGGGGAATAATGCGGGGGTCACAACTTGTTGTGTTTTATCCGGAGAAACAACTATAGATATGATAAAAGAGAGTAAAGATAAACCCACCTACGTAATAGATGGAATTTGGGAGTTATTGAGAGAATTTAGACATAATTAGCTAAATCGTAAAATTTTATATCTTGCATTGGAAAGATTTTTTTCATTAATGAAATTATTATATTATTATCAATGTTTAGCAATTATTGTTTTGAAAAATAAAACTAATTTTTAATTGGCAATTCTTGATAAACACAGAGGTTTTAGTGAAGAAAAATGACGGTTAGTCAGAAAGAAAAATTTATCTACGATTTTAATGAAGGGAACAAAGATTTGAAGAGTCTCCTTGGGGGCAAAGGGGCAAATTTGGCTGAAATGACAAATCTTGGCTTGAACATACCCCCAGGATTTACTATTACTACTGAAGCTTGTTTACGTTATTTTCGGAATCCTGAGGAAGTAATGAACCAATTACAACCAGATATCATAAACCGTTTGAAGGATCTTGAAGAAAAGACAGGTAAGAAATTCGGAGATAAAAAAAATCCGTTATTGGTAAGTGTACGCTCAGGAGCACCTCAAAGTATGCCTGGGATGATGGATACGGTATTAAATCTAGGATTAAATGATGAAAGCGTTATAGGTTTAGCAGAACAAACAGAAAATCCCCGTTTTGCTTATGATTCCTGGAGAAGATTCATTCAGATGTTTGGCGATGTTGTGATGTCCATCGGAGATGATAAATTTGAAAGAATTTTGACTAAATATAAACGAAGTATTGGAAGAAATGCCCAAGACACCGATCTAGATGTCAAAGATCTGCAGAAAATTATAGCTGATTATAAAGCTTTATATGAAAACGAAATCGGTTCCTCTTTCCCGCAAGATCCCTTAAAACAGTTATATTTATCTATTGAAGCAGTCTTTAAATCGTGGAATAATAGACGTGCTATTACCTATAGAAAAATCAATAATATTCCTGATTTTGGGACCGCAGTAAATATTCAAGCAATGGTATTCGGTAATAAAGGCTGGAATTCAGGAACTGGGGTGGCATTTACAAGAGATCCCTCGACTGGAGAAAAGGAACGATTTGGTGAATATCTTACAAATGCTCAAGGAGAGGATGTGGTAGCTGGTATTAGAACCCCAAAAAAACTGGAGGAAATGAAAGAGGAATTTCCTGAAATATATACTCAATTGCTTAGTACGATGGATAAATTGGAAAAACATTATCGAGATATGCAAGATATTGAATTTACAATTGAGGATGGGAAGCTAAATATTCTTCAAACACGCAATGGAAAACGAACTCCTTCAGCAGCTGTAAAAATTGCCGTCGATATGGTCAAAGAAGGATTAATTACCGTTGATAGTGCGATTACAAGTATAGATTCTAAAAAAGTTTCAAAATTAATGTTTAAAAGCATAGACGAAAAGGCAATAGTTCATGTACTTGCACACGGGATAAATGCTTCCCCTGGAGCTGTATCTGGAGTTGCCATCTTTGATCCTGATAGTGCCGAAGAGCTTGCCAATCAGGGGAAGAAAGATATTATTCTCGTCCGTCCACAAACTAAACCTGATGACGTACATGGATTATATGCTGCTAGTGGGGTTCTAACTCAATTTGGGGGGAAAACTTCTCACGCGGCTGTTGTTGCGAGGGGGATGGGAAAACCTGCAGTAGTTGGCGTTTCTGACATAGAAATCGATGAAGAAAGTAAAGAATTTAGAGTTGGTGATATGGTTATTCAAGAGGGAGATTATATAACAATCGACGGGACTGCTGGTCGGGTTATTGAAGGAAAGGTTCCACTAGTTGAGCCAGAAATTAAAGGAGAATTCCTAGAACTCTTAGAAATGTGTGATAAAGTTAAAAAACTAGGAGTTCGTGCTAATGCTGATACCCCCTCAGATGCTCTGAAGGCTTTGGAATTTGGAGCAGAAGGAATAGGTCTTTGCAGAACAGAACATATGTTTATGGATAAAGAGAGATTACCAATTGTGCAAAGGATGATAATGGCAAGAACAAAGGAAGATCGCCAAGATGCTCTTGATAAAATTCTTCCAATGCAGAAAGGAGATTTTTATGAAATATTCAAAATTATGGAAGGTAAGCCCGTGACAATAAGATTATTAGATCCTCCTTTACACGAATTCCTTCCTGAGCTATCCTTAGTCCAACAGGAAAGTCAGGAATTAAAAATGACTAACGCGCTTTCAAGATCTCTACTTGAAATTAGTCCTCTGGATGAAGAAATTAAGAAAAAGAGTAAAGTTATCAGTTTAATTCGGTCTCTTTCAGAGGAAAACCCAATGATGGGTTTAAGAGGTTGTAGATTAGGTATTGTATGGCCCGAGATCAATGAAATGCAAGTGAAAGCGATATTCCAAGCTGCTTGCGAACTTAAACAAAAAGGAATTGATGTAAATCCTGAAGTAATGATACCTCTAGTAGGACTGATATCCGAATTACAGTATGTAAAGGCTCAATTAGTGCAAGTCGCTCTTGAAACAATAAAAGAATACGACGTAGAATTAGATTATAAATTTGGTACGATGATTGAAATACCAAGAGCAGCACTAACTGCGGATGAAATAGCTATTGAGGCTGAATTCTTCTCATTTGGTACTAATGATTTAACCCAAATGACTTACGGATTCTCTCGGGACGATGCAGAGGGGAAATTCCTTCCTATCTATTTAAACAAAGAAATCTTGGAACACAATCCATTTGAGATTCTCGATCAGGATGGAGTGGGGAAGTTAATGAAAATGGCAATAAAGCTCGGAAAAGAAACAAGAGATGATCTAAAAACAGGAATCTGTGGAGAACATGGTGGTGAACCAAGTTCAATTAAATTTTCACACTCCATAGGATTAGATTATGTTTCATGTTCACCATTTAGAATTCCTATTGCTAGAATAGCTGCTGCTCAAGCAGTAATTGAAAGTAAGAAAAAATAGTTAATTTATCCTATTTATTCTCTTTTTATGGATTTGAAGGTTTAGTAGATTTAGAATAAGAACCTTGAATATAAATTCCAAAAAAGTTTTATCAAACTAGACATTAACAATCTTATAAAAGAAGTAGGACAAAGCTAAATGACCCTAACATTAGATAAGAAAATATCGTTGTTTGAAGAAGTTGGAGAAGAAATTATTAACATAGATGAATTGAGAAATTTAATTCAATGGAAAAATGAAAATAAAAAACCTATATATGCCTATGATGGTTTTGAGCCTTCTGGAATACTTCATATCGGTCAAGGTCTGTTAAGGGCTATTAATGTCAACAAAATCACTAAAGCAGGAATAAAATTTAAATTCTTCGTTGCTGATTGGCACGCAGCAGCTAATTTAAAATTCGGTGGTGACTTGGATGTTATTAAAAAGGTAGGAGACTTTCTAATTGAAACATGGAAAGTATGCAACATGGATCTTACCAATGTTGAGTTTATATATGCTTCTGACTTAGTTAAAGAACCTTCGTACTGGGAATTAGTATTAAAAATCGCTATTAACAGTTCATTGAACAGGGTTATTAGATGTACTCAAATTATGGGGAGGAGTGAATCTGAAAAACTAGCTGCTTCCCACATTTTATATCCTCTAATGCAAGCTGCTGATATATTCTATCTCCCGGCAGATATCTGTCAACTCGGGATGGATCAAAGAAAGGTAAATATGCTTGCTAGAGAGGTCGCCAAAAAGTTAAATAAGCCAAAACCGGTTGCGGTTCATCATCATATGATAATGGGGTTAAATAAACCTAATACTAATTTGACAGGGGAGGATAGAGCAATTGAGATTAAAATGTCAAAATCCGATCCTGATTCAGCAGTTTTTATGTTAGATTCTCCCGATGATGTAAAACGTAAAATAAATAAAGCTTATTGTCCCCCGAAGCAAATATCTGAGAATCCTGTTCTAGAATATTGCAAATATATTATTTTTGAACTTATCAATACTTTTGAAGTCATAAGACCAGAAAAATACGGTGGGAATGTAGAATATGATTCTTTCGAAATGTTAGCTAAGGATTATAAAGAAGGAAAATTAAATCCCCCAGATTTGAAAATCGCTGTAATTAAATATTTAAATCAATTTTTATCCCCAATAATTGAACATTTCGAAAAAGACACAAAAGCAAATGAATTATATGAATTTGTAAAATCACAATATAAATGATAACCATATTGAGACATTAGGGGAGTGTAGTACTACATTGTCAAGTAATCATGTAATCGATTTATTTCTAAATCCTAAATCTGTAGCTGTTATTGGAGCCTCAAAAAATCCAACGAAGGGAGGTTATAGTATAATTAATAATTTGCTAGTCAATAATTATAAGGGAAAGATATTTCCAGTAAACCCGAATTCAGATGGTGAAATTTTTAATTTAGAATTTAAGAAATCAATATTGGGAATTGAGGAGGAGGTTGAATTAGCTATATTTTATGTAGCAAACCGTCTTATTCCTGAAATTTTGCGAGATTGTGTCAAAAAAGGTGTAAAAGCAGCACTCATTGAAACATCTGGATTTGAAGAAGTTGGTGAACCAGGTTTAAGATTAAGAGATGAAATCTTGGAAATAACAGAGAATTTTTCAAAGATACGAATAGTCGGCCCAAATTGTATGGGACTTACCAAGATCGATGGAGATAGCGATAGTGAAGAAAGAGGTGGATTTTTTTCTGGTTTTGGCGTTTTTGATCATTACCGAAGAGGTAACATTGCAATTATATCCCAATCGGGAATGTTAAATGGGGGTTACCTTAGGAATATGATGCATAATAATCCTGATTTTGGAATAAGATATTCATGTTCTATAGGTAATAAAATGGATTTAAGTGAAGTAGAATTTTTGGATTACTTTCTTGATGATCCTTCTGTTAATGTAATTGCTATGTATCTGGAGTCATTCAAAGATCCTAGGACGTTTATAAAATTATGCAAAAAGGCAAAAAGTTTAGTTAATAAAACAATAATCCTACTGAAAGGTGGTAGGACTTCTCTGGGGCAAAAAGCTTCATTAAGCCATACGGGATCACTAGCAGAAAGTAGTCAGTTGATTAATGCTATTATTAAACAATCAGGGATTATCCAAGCTGAAAATCTGCATGATCTTTTTCAATTTACAAGAACCTTTTCTATGGTTTATAAATCAGGGAAAAAATTACCTACGCAAGGAAATGTTTCGATGATGGCAGGTTCAGGTGGAGCTGGTACAATCTCCGCAGACCTTACAATGAAACATGGACTGAATTTCCCAATTATGAGTGAAAAATCATATGAAGTTCTAAAGGAACTCTATCCCAAATGGATGCCCCCCAACCGATTCGCACTTTTAGATTTGTGGCCGACATTTGAGAAAGCAATGATGAATAATGTCAGCCAATCGGAAGTAATGATGAAGATATGGGATACTATTCTTGAAGATCCGAATGTTGAGGGTGTTTTCAATATGATGTTCGTATCAAAACAGTTCAGTAAAAGATATAATGTTGCTGAGATGTCTCAAAATAATTCAGATAAAATTATATTTATGTGGGTCGTAGGTGATATTCATGCTGTTCAACGGATGACTAAACAATTTCACAAAAATAATATCCCTTGCTTCCCATCCCTAGAAGAGATGATAAAGAATTTTTCGATTTTAGTTCAAGAATCTAGAAAAAAAAGTATAAGGTAAACTATGGTTAGAATATTATGTATCGGGGATTCTCATATTCCAAACAGAGCAAAAGAACTCCCAAGGAAAATTGAAGAAAAATTATCTGAATTAACAAGAGATCTACTTTTTGATTACACATTTTTTACGGGGGATGAGGTTAATTTTCCTTCGATTTTAGATTTTCTTAATTCAATAACGCAAGGAGACGTTTTTATAGTTATGGGGAACATGGACTACTATTTTGGAAATAAGGATGCCCCACTCTATCAAAAATTAGATATAGTTTTTAATAATAAGGAGAAGTTAACAGTAGGATTAACTCATGGTGCCCAAATTAGGCCACGAGGAGATTTAAATCAGCTAGAAACTCTTGCGATTGAAAGAAACTATCAAATACTAGTATCAGGTCATACTCATAAAGAAGAAATCCATCTTACAAAAGATGGGATTTTATTGATAAATCCAGGGAGTGTTACAGGTGCTTGGTCATTTGTTGCTAGCAAAATACCAACTTTTATAGAATTAGAAATAACTGAATCATCAGAACAGATAAATTTAAGATTATATCAGATTGATAAACTGTCAAGAGAAATCACTACAGCAAATTTTTATTACATTTTTCAAAATAATCAAATAAGTAGAAATCATTAAGCCTTAATTATTACATTGTTTGAAATATTCTGAATCGCTATTCTGAGCATCTTCGGAAACTATTTATATAATCTTTCTTTTTTCTTTTTTGATTTTATATGTCAAACATTCATTTTAATAAGGAAAAAGGATCTAAATTGAAACTTTTTACTCCTGGCCCCGTTCAAGTTCCAGAAAGAATCCTTATAGAGATGGCAAAACCAAATGACACACATAGATCGAAATCCTATGAAGAAATGCACCAGATTACTAAAGAGGGTATTCAACAACTCTTGTACACCAAAAATCAATGCTTAATCTTTACATCAAGTGCTTCAGGGATAATGGAAGCATGTGTAAGAAATTTAATTAGGGATGATGAAAAAGCATTATTTCTTTCGATCGGTGCCTTTGGTGATCGATGGTATCAAATAGGAGTTGGTAATGGGAAAGAAGTAGTAAAAGAAAGCGTAAAGTGGGGACAAGCTGTGACACCCGATTCTCTTCAAGATTTTCTTTCGAAAGATAAATATCCCGTTGTTTTCCTTCAATCTAATGAAACTTCAACAGGGGTATATAATCCAATGGAAGAAATTATTCCTATTATAAAGGATTCTAACGCTCTAGTATGTGTAGATGCTACGTCTTCAATGGCTGGAGTTAAACTAGAGGTTGATAAACTGAAAATTGATGTCTGTCTTGCATCGGTGCAAAAATGCTTTGCCTTGCCACCAGGTTTGGCTGTTTGTTCAATTTCAGAAGATGCAATAACAAAATCTACACTGGTTAAAAATCGTGGATATTATTTTGATTTTTTGACATTATTAAAAAAAGCTGAAGCACATCAAACACCAACAACCCCTCCTATACCCCAAATTAGAGGTTTAACCTCTCAATTAGACTACATCCTAAATGTTGAAGGTTTAACAAACAGATTTGAAAGACATAAGCAACTTGGGAAACTTACTAGAAATTGGGTTAAAAATTCCGGTTTTGAAATGTTTTCTGAAAAAGGTTATGAATCTGATACGGTGTCTACCATTAGAAACAATCACAATCTTGATATTGATGCTATGATTGAGACATTGCTAGATAAGGGATTTCGAATTGTAAATGGTTATGGGAATTTAAAAAATAAAACTTTTCGAATTGGTCATATGGGAGAAATAAAATCAAATGATTTGGAAGATATGCTATCAGTCCTCACTGAAGTTATTTCAGAATTAAATCCCTAAATCCCTTAATCTAACACAAGGATTTTTGGTAGCTTTAGTAAGATTCCAAAATTTCTCTTCCCAGTTGAACCCTTTGAAAACCTTAATTTTCTAAAACCGTATTCATTCTTTTTCAGCATCATGTTGAGTGTAGAGTTTTCGCCATTTGTGAAAAATAGTAAATCTACAGGAGTAGCCATTAGTTCCAAATCATAATCTTTTAATTTTTCTCTATTGACAGTAAAGTTTCCTTCTTCCGCAATTAGATTCAACCAAAAATATTGATTTTCTTCCATTTGTAATCCTAAATTGATTCGTGCCTTAAAGTTATTTAGCTTCTTATGATTTTTTGGATTTTTTTTTTATCGTTAATAACACTCTCAATTGTTTGTTTGAAAGTAAAAAAAAGGTTTTCTTTTTCTTCTTCTTTCATAATCTAATAACCTTCCTTATTTTTTTTTATTATTGACTTTAAATTGAGGATATATATTTATTTATTAAGTTTAATACAATGAAAAGATTATTATCAAATTAATGGAAAGACAGTTATTTTCAATTCCAAAAAATAATTTTAAAGGAGAATGATATAAATGTGGCATTTTTACAGTCCTAACGTAATTTACGGGGAGGATGCCCTTAATTTTATTGAAAAAATAAAGGGAACAAGGTGTTTTATAGTTACTGATAAAGTAATTGAGAAATTGGGATTTCTTAGAATTCTAACAGATAAACTTGATAAGTTTAATAAATCTTATACCGTATTTACCGAGGTTGTTCCAGATCCTCATGAGGAAGATGTAATGAAAGGAAAAGAAGAATGTATAAAGTATGCCCCCGATTTAATAATTGCGTTAGGTGGAGGATCTGTAATGGATTCTGCAAAAACAATTTGGGCGATGTATGAATACCCCGAGTATAATTTTGACAATATTGATCCCTTTAACGATAAATTATATGATTTTGCCAATAAAGCTAAATTAATAGCAATCCCTACAACTTCAGGAACAGGAGCAGAGGTGACATGGGCAGTGGTAATCTCCAGATTCGAAGATGGGGTATGGAGAAAAGCCGGTACTACTCATACTTCATTAATTCCAACTTATGCGATAGTTGATCCCATATTTCCAGCTAGAATGCCCCCAGAGTTAACAGTATTGACTGGTTTTGATGCATTAGCACACTCAATAGAAGCATATATTTCAATGTGGAGAAATGAGTTTGGTAATGCTTTAGGACTAAAAGCTATCGAATTGATTTTTAAATACCTACCAATTGCTTATAAAGAACCAGAAAATAAAGAAGCAAGAGATTACATGCATCAGGCAGCAACTATGTCAGGTTTAGCTTTCGGGAATAGTCAGTGTCATATTGGTCATGCTATGGGACACAGTTGGAGTGGGATATTTCATACACCTCATGGTCAATCAGTAGGTCTTTTTCTTCGCTATGTTGTAGAATATTGTTTAAACGCTCCAGGCGAAACGAATGAATCTATCCAATTATATTCAGATTTAGCTAAAAAATTAGGTTGGGCAAAATGGAGCGATGAGGATAAACAAGCGGCATTTACTGTTTTAGAACAAATAAAAAAATTGCAGAAAGAAGTTGATTTTGTTTATAAACTTAAAGATTTAGGAATCTCGAGGGAAGATTTTGATAAAAATGTAGATAAAATGATTGGTCTTTGCTTTCAAGATCCTAGTAGCGTAATGGCACCAAGAACCCCAAGTAAAGATGAATTCGAAAAAATCTATAAATATGCTTATGAAGGAAAGGACATCGACTTCTAATCCTTTTTTTTTTACTTTTAAATATTAGTATCTAATTTTTCTGATAAAAATAAATATAGAGATACGATATTATCTTTTTAAAGAATTTTTTATAATTCTATCAACTATTATTGACTTTGAACGAATATGACAATTTCCGATGTCGAAAAAGCTGCACTAGAACTAATAGAAAAAACGATAAAAATTTCAATACCCGAAATTTCAGAATTAGAACGTTACAAATTAGGGTATTTTGAACATGATAATCACCTTATTGGCTTGAGTCTATTTTCTTGTGGATTATCAGACATACCTAAAACAATTGAGTCTCTTTCTTATCTAAAGGAAATTCATTTAAGAGGGAACAATTTAGTATCCATTCCTGATGAACTATGCTCTCTACCAAAGTTAGAAATTCTAGATATAAGTGAAAATCGATTAGAAATTTTGCCTGAAAAGATAAATTCTTTATCTATACTGAAAGAACTGCACCTAGAATCAAATCATCTAAAAGAGTTACCCGATTCGATTGGGGATCTATCCTCATTAGTTATTCTGGATTTAAGTGAGAACGATTTAATAAATATTCCTTCATCCCTAGGAAAATTATCCAATTTACAAACCCTCGATTTAAGTGGAAATAAATTAGTTACATTACCAGATTCTATTGGGACACTAAAATCACTTGAAGTTTTTTATCTAGGAAATAATCAACTCGAGATTTTGTCAGAGTTAATCGGGTCATTAAACTCTTTGATGAAATTGAATCTAAGAAATAATAAATTAACTAACCTTCCTGATACAATAGGTGAATTATCATCGTTAGCTTCATTATTTTTAAAAAATAACCAGTTGATAACTCTCCCCTCCTCAATCGGAAAATTAAATAACTTAAAATATCTTGGATTAACCTCAAATAAAATTAAAAATTTGCCCGATTCTATTGGATTACTCTCGTCATTAGAAAATTTAAGTATTTCGTCAAACTTATTAGAGAAATTACCTGCGTCAATAGGTTCTCTTAAAAATTTGCAAAGACTGGAACTTTCTGATAATAAATTAAAAGAATTACCTGATTTTATTGGTGGACTTTCATCTTTATCTATCTTAAAATGCAATCGTAATGAGTTAACCCTTATTTCTGATTATATTGGTGATCTGATTTCTCTTGTTACCCTCAAAATTGATATAAACAATCTGAAGAAATTACCCAAATCTATAGGGAAATTAATATTTTTAAGAGAATTGATCTTATATGACAACAAACTGGAGGATTTGCCAGAATCGATAGGAAATCTTTCCTCTCTAGAAATTTTAGATTTGAGCCAAAATGAATTAACCAGTATTCCTGAATCAATTGGATCACTGGATTCCCTTCTGGAATTAGATCTATCTACAAACAAATTAACTTATATTCCTCCCTCAATTGGGGCCCTTCCAATATTGAAAAGTTTAATGCTTGGGTTTAATCGATTAGTCGATATCCCAAAATCTTTGGGCTTTCTTACTACCCTAGAAGTCCTAGATTTAGGTAAAAATCGATTAAATTATATACCCGAGACTGTTGGTTCTTTAACAGCTCTTAAGGTATTATATCTTTACTATAACGAATTAGATAGTGTACCAGACTCAATTGGTTCTCTCCAATCTTTGAAGTATTTATACTTGGGTAATAATAAATTGAGTCTTCTTCCTGAATCAATCGGGCGTTTAAAATCACTAAAATATTTATTCTTAAGATCAAATTATCTAACAGAGTTACCAGAATCACTTGAATTATTACCTTCCCTACAATATCTCAATATTGAAAAGAATAACCTAAAGGGATATTTAGATTTCTTAGATAGCTTAGAGCTTAAAGGGATTAAGATTTTAAAATGAAAAAATCAGAATATTCTAAACTCTTCTGCTTATCTTATTGTTTTAGTGCCCAAATGGTCTTTTTCCAAGTCTTTTTATAGCTTTTTACTAGGAATGTCTGTATTTTCAATTTTTTGCCAATAAGTTACCCAAAAATAATATACTTTAAATATTAAATGCAGTTAGATAAAAGTATGGATATTTCAAAAGCTTTAAATATCAAATTACTAACAGAACTACCCCCTTATCCAGATTTTGTGGAGGGAGTTAGACGGGCTCCCTCAAGAGGCTTTTCTTTGAATCCAAAACAGACAAAACTAGCCTTGAAAAACAGCTTAAGATACCTTCACCCATCGTTACATGAAAGTATATTGCCAGAATTCCTCAATGAACTAGTTACAAGAGGAAGAATATATGGCTATAGATTTAGACCCGGAGGAGGGATCAAAGCAAAGCCTTTAAATGAATATAAGGGTAAAATATTAGAAGGAAAAGCCTTACAAGTCATGATAGATAATAATCTTGATTTTGATGTAGCGCTTTATCCTTATGAATTGGTAACATACGGAGAAAGCGGCCAAGTTTTCCAAAATTGGATGCAATACCGAATAGTTAAAACATATTTAGAACAAATAACAGAACATCAAACTTTAGTAATAGCTTCTGGACATCCAATTGGACTTTTTCCCACTTTTCCTAATTCACCCAGAGTCATTTCTACAAATGGATTAATGGTTGGAATGTTTGATAATTCAGAGGAATTTGCGAAAGCCGCGGCTCTAGGCGTAGCTAATTATGGTCAAATGACTGCCGGTGGATGGATGTATATAGGACCCCAAGGAATTGTTCACGGGACGTATATTACATTGTTAAATGCAGCGAGATTATACTTAAATTTACCCGATGATAAGGATTTAAGTGGTATTTTATATCTATCCTCTGGTCTTGGCGGGATGAGTGGTGCTCAAGCTAAAGCTGTTGAAATAGCCCGAGGAATTGGCGTCATTGCTGAAGTTGATTTATCAAGAATTAAAACTAGACATGAACAAGGGTGGGTATCCAAAATTTCAGATGATTTGGATGAAGTCTTTAGTTGGGTTGAGGATGCTAGATCCTCTGGATTATCCATATCAATAGCATTTCATGGAAATGTTGTTGATCTATGGAAGTATGTTGTTAAAAATAATGTTCCAGTTGAACTGGCATCAGATCAGACTTCTTGCCATGCTGTATATGAAGGGGGTTATACACCATACCAGATTAGTTTTGAAGAAGGTAGAAAACTCCTCGTATCTGATATTAGCAGGTTTAAGGAGCTTGTTAATGATTCCTTAAGAGAACAATTTAGGCTTATTAAGGTTATGAAAGATAGAGGGACATATTTTTGGGATTACGGAAATTCTTTTCTAAAAGCCGTGTCTGATGCGGGAATAAACGAATTATATAAAAATGGGATTAATTCCTTAGATGGATATATTTTTCCATCTTATGTAGAAGATATTATGGGACCAATATGTTTCGATTATGGATATGGCCCATTTCGATGGGTATGTCTTTCTGGAAAAGAAGAGGATTTAGATAAAACCGATCAAGCTGCAATGAACCTGATAAATCCAGAAAGAAGAGCTCAAGATAGAGATAATTATTTTTGGATTAAAAATGCCAAAGAAAATCAATTAGTTGTTGGGACAAAGGCAAGAATATTGTATGCTGACGTTAAAGAAAGAATAAATATAGCACTTAAATTTAATAAATTAATAAAAAAAGGTGAGATCGGCCCTATTATGCTTGGGAGAGATCATCATGACGTATCAGGTACCGACTCACCTTATCGTGAAACATCAAATATTAAAGATGGGAGTAATGTAATGGCTGAAATGGCAGTCCATAGTTTTACCGGTAATGCAGTTAGAGGAATGACATATGTGGTTCTTTCTAACGGTGGAGGTGTTGGAGTAGGTAAATGTTTTAATGGTGGATTTGGGTTAGTTCTAGATGGATCTGATAGAGTAAATTCAATAATAAGAAATGCTGTTGAATGGGACGTTATTGGGGGTATTGCTCGTCGTAGCTGGGCTAGAAATCCTAATGCATTTGAGACTGCTACTAAATGGAATGAAGAAAATAGGGAAAGGGGCTATTTAACCATGCCATTTATAGCTGATGATGAAATGCTCGATAATTACATCGAGGATCATTTAAAAGATGAAAAATAATCAAACTAAATTAAAAATCTGAGAGGCTTAAAAGATTATGAATCAAATTTTTCGATATGGGATAGATAAAATGACGGTAAATAGTGCTTTAAGATTAATAGAAGGACAGATGAAAGGAGTAATATCCGATATAACTAGAACTAAAATAATAGAAAATTTTAATGCTGTTCAATCAATTGCTAAAGGAGACCGCTTAGTCTATAGTATTAATACTGGATTTGGGTCATTATGTACTACAAAAATATCAAGAAAAGAAACAGAAACCCTACAAGAAAATCTTCTTAAGAGTCACAGTGTTGGTGTGGGTTCCCCAATAGAAAAGGAGATTTCAAAGCTAATGTTAATTCTAAAAGTACATTCCCTATGTAAAGGTTTTTCCGGAATATCCATAGACGTGTTAGAAAGAATTTGTTGGCATATTGAAAAGGGATATATCCCTCTGGTACCAAAACAAGGTTCGGTAGGTGCTTCTGGTGATTTGGCTCCCTTAGCACATTTATCACTTCCTTTGATCGGTTTAGGCTATTTATCTAAAGAGGGGGATAGCTATATTGAAACTGAAAAAATTTTGAGAGAAAATAACATGAAACCTCTAGTACTTCACGCAAAAGAAGGATTGGCTCTAATTAATGGTACTCAATTCATCTCTGCATTTGCAGTAAAAATTGTTGATTTACTTAAGAAATGTCTCGATCATGCGGATATCATTGGAGCATTAACACTAGAGAGTTATCTGGGATCTCCTCAACCCTTCGTAGAAAAGTTAATTAATTTAAGGCCTCATCGGGGATCCAAAATCGTAGCTGGAAGGATGAGATCTTTTTTAGAGAGTTCTCAATTAGTAGAGTCTCATAAAGAGTGTGGAAGAGTCCAAGATCCTTACTCTATTAGGTGTATTCCCCAAGTTCATGGTGCCTCAAGAGATGCTTTATTCCACTTAGAACAGGTATTAGAATGTGAGTTAAATTCAGTGACAGATAATCCTATCGTTTTTAATAAGGATGAGGCCTATAGTGGCGGAAATTTCCACGGACAACCTCTAGCTTTACCGTTAGATTATATAAGTTTTGCAGCCTCTGAGATAGGAAACATATCTGATCGTAGGACTTTTTTACTCCTCGAAGGAAAATGGGGATTGCCCTCATATTTAGTTAAAAATGCTGGTTTGAATTCTGGGTTTATGATGGTTCAATATGTTTCCGCAGCATTAGTGAGTGAAAATAAATCATTATGCTTCCCTGCAAGCGCAGATAGTATTCCCACAGGAGGGGGACAAGAAGACCATGTAAGTATGGGATCAATAAGTGCAAGGAAAGCGTTAAAAATAGTTCTCAATCTCGAAAAAATCCTCGCTATTGAACTCTTATGCGCAGCGCAAGCGCTTGATTCAAGGAGACCTCTTAAATCTAGTAAAATAATGGAAAAATGTCATAACCATATTCGTAAAACAATACCCCATATTTTAGAAGATGTAATTCTTTCGAATCATATCAACTCGGCAATTGAAATAATAAGAAGCAATGAATTATTGAAAATTTCAAATTCTAGCTAGGAGATGGACTTTATTGTTTGTAGCATCAACTTATGTTAAAAAAGAATTGTTCTCTGAGAATGAACCTGATCTGGTCATTTACCATGCGAATGAACTTGTAACAATGAATTCAATTTTTGGCGCCCCAAGAATCGGGGAAGAAATGTCAGAATTAGCGATAATTGAAGATGGTGCTGTCGCGATTAAAGATGAGATGATTCTTTTTGTAGGTACCACAGATGATTTGCTATCGAGATTTCCCTTAGAAGAAATTGCAATAAAGATAGATGCCTCTAACAAATTAGTTACTCCTGGTTTTATCGACCCCCATACGCACCTTCTTTTTGATGGGACAAGAGAAAACGAATTGACTATGAAACTCTTAGGAAAATCATATATTGATATACTTAGAGAAGGGGGTGGTATTCTGAGCACAGTAAAGGAAACAAGAAAAGCTCCTTTAGAAAAATTAGTTGAAAATGGTAAAAAAATATTAGATCGTATGCTAGTAAATGGTACTACCACTGTTGAAATTAAATCAGGATATGGCTTAACTACTCAGAGTGAAATAAAATTATTAAAAGCAGTAAAAATCCTTGATCAAGAGCACCCTATAGATGTAATTTCAACCTTTCTCGGAGCACATGCGATCCCGGCAGAATTTGAAAATGAACCCAATGATTATGTTAATCTAATTATAACAGAAATGATCCCTAAAATTGTTGAAGAAAATCTTGCTGAATTTTGTGATGTTTTTTGTGAGGAGGGTGTGTTTTCATCAGAACAGACCAAAATAATATTAGAAACCGCGAAAAGATATGGATTAAAACCGTTTATTCATGCTGATGAGATTGAAGATACAAATGGGGCAAAATTAGCATCTGAAATAAGTTCTATTCAAGCGAGTCACTTATTAAAATCTAACGAGCAAGGATTAAGAGCAATGGCTGAATCTGGAGTAGTAGCTACACTCTTACCTGGAACTCCATTCTCTTTAATGCTAAAAGATTATGCGCCTGCTAGAAGGATGATAGATTTAGGTATCCCTATTGCATTAGCAACTGACCTAAGTCCTAATAGCTGGATTGAATCAATGCAGATCATTATAGCATTAGCTTGTTACAAGATGCGGCTTTCGCCTGCTGAAGCCTTTACAGCTTCTACAATCAATGCAGCATGTGCTATTCAGCGCCAAGATGAAATAGGGAGTCTAGAATTAGGTAAAAAAGCCGATATTCTTATTTTTGATATACCAAATCACAACTTCCTTCCATATCAATTTGGTGTAAATCGTATATCGACGGTGATCAAAAATGGGAAGATAGTAATAAGTAATATTGGTCCTAATATCTTCTAAAAGTCGAAATAATGCTCTAGTAAGTGTTTTTCCTCTAACTTTTCGGGATTTTCAAGTTGTAAATAATACTCAATAGAATTTAATACCGCTTCTAATGGTAAAACACCAACAAGTTCTGTACCTACTATCGATACCCCAAACCGCGCTGCCTCTATTCTGACTAATTCCATTTGTCGATAAAGTGGTGTTTTCCGATAATTTATATTACTGATTCCTACCTGCACATAATCTCTTTTAGCTAGTTCTGTTCCCATTGCTTTGATATTTACTAGACCTCCGGAACGTAAATGAATGGCTTTAGCGACTTTTTTAGCAATTTTAAGATCTTTCGTCCCCAGATTGATGTTAAAACTAACTAAAGGTTGTCTAGCTCCAGTTATTATTGCTCCCGCAGTAGGATGAAATTCAGATGGTCCAAAATCTGGTTTTTTGTCAAGATCAGTTTTAATTGTATCTTTTAATCCTTCATATTCCCCAACTCGAATATTATCAATATTTTTTCTTTCCATTTTTCTTGCTGATTCCTCATATAGGTAAACAGGAACCATTTCTTTAGCCATGACTTCAGCAAATTGGATAGATAAGTCAATACATTCTTCAATTGAAACATTTTGAGCCGGGACAAACGGGACTACATCAATAGCTCCGATCCGAGGATGCTGTCCTTTATGTTCGTTCATATCAATAACTTCAATGGCTTTCTTCGCAGCTTTAATGTTTGCATTTAAGACAGCCTCGGGAGTGCCTAAGAACGTTATAACGGCCCTGTTATAATCGATATCATACTGAACATCAACTATACGGGTATTAGGTGTGTTTTTAATTTCTGATACGATTAATCCAACCTTATCAGCATTCGCACCTTCACTGTAATTTGGTACAGATTCAACAATTTTTTTTTTCCCCATTTAATAAAACCTCTTCAGAAAATCTTCTAAAAAATGATGTATTAATGATATATTTATGTAAAACCAAAATTAAATCTTATTCAGATAGAATAAGTTTTCTTCCCATATGTTTTATCTGTAAAAACGTAAATTTTATCCTCCCCGCTGCTAGTAACCTCTCCATTTATTTTTAATTTTGCAAGAATAGGTTTTTTTTTTGTACCACGGGGAGTTTGTTTTACGATTTTATCCTTAAATTTAATTATTTTTACTTCTTGATGGATGTAAGTTTCCGTACTCCTTCCTAAAATGATTAAATCATCTCCTTGACTGATATATCCGTTATCTAATGTAATATCTACGAACCCAGACTTCTGATGATAATTTTCAATCTGACCTACCTTAATATACCGAAAATGTGATAAGTTCGAAGGGGATTTGTGCTGATGATCCTCTTCAGTCATCCTTTTAAAATAGAATCCGGGTGTAAATCCTCTATTATATACCTTCTTAAGTTCAGTCACCCAACGACCCACTTTTTTTTTTGAAAAAGTCCCCTTATAAAATGCATCAATCGCTTCTCGATAAGTCTTAGTTACGATTTCAACGTAATGCGGGTGTTTCATTCGACCTTCAATTTTAAAAGCATCTATATTTGCTTCAATAAGTTTCGGAATGTATGCTATAGTGCATAAATCTCTGGAATTCATAAACCTAGTGCCATCATATATGTATTCTTTTCCAGATTCCTCCCGAACCCACCATCTTCTCCTACAAGGCTGTTCGCAATTACCTCTGTTTGCTGATTTTTCTTCTGTTCCACATATATCTTGAGAAAAATAACATCTTCCACTAATGGAGGTACACATTGCACCATGAATAAATACTTCAATCTCAGTTTTTGTTAAATTCCTCTTGATTTCCTTTATCCTCTCGAGAGATAATTCTCTGGCTAAAATAATTCGTTCAGCACCTATCTGTTCATAGTATCCTGCTGATATGGAATTAGAAATATTATTTTGAGTTGAAACATGAAATGGAATTTTATATTCCTTTGCAATTTGAATAGCTGCAAAATCACTCACAATCACTGCATCAATTTCAGCTTCATGGCTCTTTTCAATTATTTCACGTAATTGATTTAATTCAGTATCATAAACCAAGACATTGGCAGTTAGATAAGCTTTTAAATTGTTCTTATGGCAAAAATCGACCACATAATTAAGTTTTTCTAGGGGAATGTTTTCTGAACGCATCCTCATATTGAATTTATTTGAGATTCCGAAATATACAGAATCAGCATACTTAGAAGCTGCTTTGATAGCTTGGAGATTTTTGGCTGGGGCAAGTAATTCTACTGATTTTAAATTCATTTTAACTCTTGTTTTCTCTTTCCTGGACCCACTCCTCTGAAAGTTGAATACTACTTGGAATTATCGCTGCTTTGAGAGAATCCCCAAAAACAGTTTTTAAATCCAGAATTAAATCTTCCCACTTATTAAACAATTTTACAGATTCTGGCCATAAATGATTTTTATCATACTCATTAACATTAGGTGAAAATAGGTATACTTTTTTTTCCCCCATAGCTGACATATAACCTTTTCTATCTTTTAGATTGTGATGTAGCATTGAACCAGTCTCCGAAACAAGACTATGATATCCTCGTCCTTCATAAGAAGATGTCATCATCACTACTGCTCCTGTTTGATCTATTAGATTAGAGGGTGCTGTAAATAAGAAGTTAATTGATTTATATTGTGCTTGTTCTAATTCAGAATCTTCTGGATAAGTATTTAGGAAACAAATTTTGTAATTACTTGAAACTTTTGTTGAATAAAATCCCAAACCAAATTTCATAGCCTCTCTGTGAGCGTCTATGAAGTCACCAGAGAATATCCTCGCAATTTTACCGTTATCTGTAAGAATAACGTTAATAGAATAATCTAAACCCACTTTTTTGGCAATATCTTCAATATCTCGTCTCGCATCTGTAATTGTTCCAATCCCTCCAGTTCTCCCAGTATGATTTGCTGCAAGAGTTTTTATGCCACATACTCCTGGTAATACTATTTTTGCCCCACCACCGAATCCTGCAAGTGTGTGTGGTATAACCCCTCCAATAGCAATTTTTAAATCTGCATCTAAGTATGTTTTATTCACATATATTGGGGTTCCAGCAGATGATTTTCCAAGATGTTTCAAATTTATATAAGGATGATGGTTCTCGATCCTATATGTGTCTACTATATCAACTCCTAATTTTAAAATACAATCTTGCCTATTCATAGGTCTATGAGCGCCAATTGCCAACAAAATAGTGATTTGGTCTTTTTCTATATTTGCTTTTTTTAATTCTTCAAGCACAAAAGGTATAATCTTTGAAATTTCTGTAGGTCTTGTCATATCATCAATAACGATGACAGCATTTTCTTTTCCTTCTGCTAATTCTGATAATTTTGGTGAACCTATTGGGTTCATAATAGCATTCTTTATTTCAACCTCAGATAATTCAGAAGTTCCGGATCCATTCATAGTACACATTTCTATATCCCACGAATCCGGGAATGTTAAGTTCAAGAATTCGGGCTCTCTCCATACTGCCCAGGGAACTTTATATTCCTTCACCATTTGTTTTCACATTTAATTTACTAAATTTTAAAATTATAATTCTATCTTCATTTATAATTAATATTTAAGTTTATTATTTACTTTTATTCTATAAAATGAAGAATAAAAATTAACGAATAGAGTGAATGACATTACAGAGAAAAAACCTAATCTCATAGTTATGAAATTTGGGGGTTCATGTTTAGAAGATTCTACCTCCTTTGTTCAAACTGCTGAAATCATAAAGGATCACATAAATGATTCAAGATTAATAGTAGTTGCTTCAGCAATGAAAGGAATTACCGACAAACTAATTGATTTTTACACAAAATCGTGCAAGGAAGGCACAGATTGTGATATGATTCTCACTTTAATAAAGGATATACACAAAAATTTAATTGAACAGATTTTCAATTCTGAGTCTGCTGAATATGAAAAATCTCTCGGCTTTTTAAGAAAAAATATTGAGGAATTAACCCAACTAGGGAAAGTTGTCCAGTTAATTCGTCCGAGTTCTGATTTTAAAGATCTTGTGATCTCTTATGGGGAAAAACTAAGTACATTTATTTTGTCACAATATCTTAATTCAATAGGGATTAACTCAAAGTTCATATTATCAAATAATCTAATCGTTACTGATGATAATTTTGGAAATGCCTTACCATTATTAGATGATACTGAAGCACTTGTTAAAGAAAATTTACTCCCTGAACTTAACTCTAAGCCAGAATCAATTATCTGTATTACTGGGTACTTCGGTGCAACAAAAAAAGATAAAAAAATTACTACATTAGGACGAGGTGGGACAGATTTAACTGCTGCTGTAATTGCCTATTCATTACGAGATTCTTTCAATTGTAGGGTCATTTATTGGAAAGATGTCGTGGGGTTATTAGATGCAGATCCAAAAGTTATAAAAAAGACATCTCTCATAAAACAGATTTCATATATAGAGGCAAAAGAATTATCATTCTTTGGGACAAAAATACTACATCCTGTGTGTCTTGATGTCAACGAAAAGGGAAGTATACCTTCTGAAATAAGATATTTTAGTGATCCCACCTCCAGAGATTACACAACAATAACAAAAGAAATAATAAAGGATGACAAAATAATTAGGGCAATATCTTCAATCTATAAACTTTCTATGGTAACTATTGAAGGTGATACAATGATCCCCCTTTCAGGAACTGCTTCCAAGCTTTTTTCTCTCTTAGGGGATGAAAATGTGAATATTGTGTTTATCTCTCAAAGTTCCTCTGAAAATAATATTACTTTTGGTATTGATTTTGAAGACTCAAAGAAAGTTAGTTTTCTTCTAAGGAATTCAGAATTATTCGGAAGAAATTGGTTTCGAATTAAAATTAATAACGACATCTCTCTGGTGGCTATTATAGGTTCCGGGATACTCTATACTCCTGGTATCGCAGGTAAAGTTTTTACAACTCTAGGTGATAACAACATAAATATCCTCGCCATTGCCCAAGGATCATCTGAATTAAATTTCACATCAATAATAGAAAGAAAAGATTGCAAAAGAGCTATAAATATATTATACGACGTTTTTATTAACCAAAAATAGTATTACAAAAGATGATAATTAAAAAAAATCCTTAAAAATCTGATCTGCAATTTTCCTCCTGACATTTTCTCTCTCTTCAGAATTAAGATTATCTTGAAGTGCCTTATTGCAAATTTCCTTACCTATGATGACTTTTGGATTATCTGACCAATTTACACCTATTAACAAACAGAGATAATACACAGATGATAACATAAATGCAATAAGAATCCCCATGTTTATCTCGGTAGGATCTAGAATCGAAATTTTGGTTGTTGGAACTCCTTGCTGAATTAAAGCTTGGAAAGTCGCATCAGCTTGATAATTAATTATAGTATAAGCACTTTTCCCATTTACATATTCAATAAATGATTCTAATTTCATATCAGGATTTTCTTGATCTACAGTCATTAAAACTGGTGATACAACTCCTTTGGTACCCCCAAGCAAGTATTCTAGAACAGAATGTTGACTTAATGGCGCTTCTTGAGATGCTCCTAACATTCCTTTACCATTTTTCCCAGAACTTTCAGATATAGCTTGGATCCATAAGCCAACGGCTCCTTCCAGATTCTTGGAATATGGCATTGCAAATATCACCTTATAATCTTTAATATAGAGATTGTATAAATAAACTGCAAACTCTAAAGCTCGATTATTACTATAATTGGAGAATTCTGTGTAGCCAAGAGTTAATCCCTTTAAGAATTCTTCAATATTGATCCCAGCAATGTATGCGGGAACAATACCAACATTAGTAACTGACCCTGCATAACGTCCAGAAAGATCTGGGATATCAACAATAGGAGAGCCCATATTCTTTAAAATTTTGTTTAACGAACCTGTTGTTGAAAGTCCGAGAATTTTATAACCTTTTTTCAGGAAAGTGCTAACAGTGGAATTAACATCTAAAGTTTCACCACCCCGTGATATTGCTATGACAACCGAATCTGAGGGTGTCGTCTTTTCGAGGCAGTTCTGAAGTTCTAGTGATCTTGAACTTGTGATTGGATAAATAATTTTCTTTGATAAATGTTTCAGAGCCAATAAAGTCTGAATTGAACCTCCGGTACCTAGAACTATTACATTGTTAATTTGGCTTCCAAACACTAATTTTGGATCTTTCTTTATTTGATCTATATCCAAATTCGATCCTGTATCGAAGAAAAATGGATCATCCCATTTTTTTCTGTTTTCTTGGATTCTTTGAACTGATTTTCTTAATTTTTTTTCGGAAATTTTTGGATAATACTCCAGTGTTAAGTTTTTTATCATGCAATTCCCACTAATTAATTTTGGTGATTTGATAGTAAATTCAAATAATTCTACCTTGATATTATTATTTTTTTTAATACTTTTAAAAATTAGTTGAGCTGATATGTATTCTAATTAAATCAATAATCCCCTAATTTATGTCGTAGACGTCTATTTTCCTTCTAAAACAAATCTAAAAATCTTAACTCTATTTTAGTTAAAATAAAAAACAAAATAAATAGAAGTATATAAAATACTCTAAAATTTTTCTCAAGTGAAAAAAGTGGCTAAAGCAGTAGATGTTAAAATTGAGGGTGATTTTGTTGATGGTCAAGCTTATTTCTGTCCAGAATGCAAAAGAACTCATACAAAAGGGAAAATCTATAAGGAACACAAAAAATATGCTCAAAATACTACTCCGAAAGAGCATATTAATGAAGATAATTACGATGAAGAAGAGGAATTGTTGGAAGCCTTTAATGAGTTAGAAGAAGCAGACTTGGAAGAAGAAGGAGCGGAAAAAGCTACTTCAGTGGATAATGCCCCGGAATTGGAGATGGATATTGAATTTGATGACACCGGTGTAAACGCTGTCAAAAAATTACCCGGGGTAGGAGAAGCAACGCTTAACAAACTTATAAAGGCAGGTTTCAACAGTCTTGAGGCTATTGCCTATACACCACCTTCAATAATTAAGGATGAGAGTGGTCTCGGTGATAAAACCACTGAGAAGTTAGTTAAAGCATCAATGGCTCAATTGGGATTAGGATTTAAATCTGCTGATGCAATATGGGAACACAGAAAGAATATTGCTAGAATTACTACAGGTAGTCAGGAGTTAGATGACCTTTTAGGAGGAGGAGTAGAGACTGGAAGTGTAATTGAATTTTTTGGAGAATTTCGAACTGGTAAAACTCAAATAATGCACCAATTATGTGTAAACGTGCAACTGCCAAAAGAAAAGGGTGGACTTGAAGGGAATGCATTGTACATTGATACAGAAGGAACTTTTAGACCAGAAAGGATTATCCAAATGTCCGAAGGTTTGGATTTAGATTATAATGCTATTCTGAAAAATATAATCTTTGGAAGAGCCTATAATTCTGATCATCAAATTCTGCTCATAAAAGAGACTGCAAATATCATTAAAGAAAGGAATATTAAACTAATTGTAATTGACTCATTAATAGGTCATTTTAGAAGTGAATATATTGGTCGAGGAACCCTCGCAAACAGACAACAGACTATTAATGCTCATTTACATGATTTATTAAGGTTATGTGATATACACACTGATTTAGCAATTATTCTGACAAATCAAGTACAGTCTAAACCAGACGTTTTCTATGGGAATCCTTTGCAGGCTGCTGGAGGAAATATCGTAGCTCATGGATCAACAATTCGCGTATATTTAAGAAAAGGGAAAGGAGAACAAAGAATTGCGAAAGTTGTTGATGCTCCTCATTTACCAGAAGGTGAAGCTATTTTTAGTATAACCGAGAATGGGATAACTGATTAAAATCCTATGGAGTAAAAGTTCAAATTTTAATTTTCCACCCTTTTTTTTGAGTGAACTCTATTTTCCCAGTTTCATCCATTTTATGAATTATTGAATTTATGATTTTCTCAGAGACAGTAATCTTTTGTCTTGCGGCCTGTTCTAATACCTTATCATTTAAAACTTTAATTGTCTCAACCGATTTTTCTTTGTATAATATCATTAAAACCATCTTCTCAATTTGCTTGTCTATGTTAGTTGGGATTCTTATCAACTCTTTTCTTTAGTTATTGAAGGATAAATTATGTTAGATATTTATCTAAATCAGTTCTTTTATTTCAAAACTAAATTTGCTGGAGTTCCTTTTCTATCTAGAATTATTCAATAAATCATAAAAAGATTACTCCAGAAAAATATTATATAAAAAAAATTAAAAATAAATAAGAAAATTCTAAATTAGTTTTTCATATTCTTTTGATTTATTGGCAAGTCTTTTGACTTCTTTTGTCAAGTCAGTTCCACCTAACTTAAATATTTCAGACGCTATTTTTGAAGACATTTTATATTTCTGAGCGGCTTCATTATAGCTTTTCCCTTTCGCTGCTAGCTTCGCTTCTTTCTCAAGTACTTTCATCTTTATCGTAAGATCCTCAATCTTTGTCGTACGGATAAACTCGTTAAGTTGATCTAATTCTCCCGATAATTCCCAATTAGTGGCTATTTTTGCCGCGTTTTGATAGATAATAATAGTCCTCGCAAAATCTTTTTGTTTTTTAACTGATTTGGAGCCTTTAATTAAATTCTTAATTTCTTTTTTAGCGGCTTTCACAGTATCAATTATAGCAACTCCTGACCTTTCTTCGATTGGTGCTGAAATGATTTCATGTTGTTCCGAAAGGCTGACAAAATAAGCTTCCCTTTCAGCAGGACCTATTTGTGAGAGATCACTTACCAACTTTTGTTTTTCTTCTTGTGTTAAATTAGTCAATCCCGCAACCTTCTGATTGAGAAGAGATAACTCTTGTTGTGATATAGTGTGGCCTTCTATTGTGCTTATTTCAATTGGAACAAGCATTTTTTTATCTCTCAACTCCTTTATTCCCATGAAAATTTCAGCAGTATCTTTGCTCGTTTTATCTGTTGATTCCTTAAGAAGAGTTGCGATAAAAAAGAAATTTCGCTCTGAATCTTTCATTAAATTATTTGCAACCTTTAAAACTTCCTTTGAATGAGGATTCCTTAAGGATTTTACATTTGAAAATTCGTATGTTATTTCATGGGGTAAGATAATGGACGTATTTAATATGTCATCTACCAAAGAGCCACTTTCTCTAAATATATTTAACTGTCCTCTCCAAGCGGGTAAATCATTAGAATAATCTTTTTCAAATGTAATTATGAATTCCATCAAACTTTTACGCAATATTATTGAAGCTTTTTTACCTAAGACTAAAGCAACCCGAATATGTTCCCCATCTGAGAGTAGCAACATTTTGTCTCCATAAGTGATTTCATTCAACTCCTCTTG
>JAEOTL010000358.1 GCA_016839845.1 Promethearchaeota archaeon | reverse complement strand
GAGTAATAGTGGCACCAATCCTTCTAAAAAACCTAAGAGGTGAATACATCGAGATCAATCCTGAGTTCCCAGCATAAAAAGCCCCAATTATTTGCCCGAGTTCATTATTTTCTTTTAGTTCCAAAATTTTTTGAGAAATTATATTAAAAGCTTTCTGTGACAAAATTTTTTCGAATTTATTGCCGGGTTTGGGGCTATTTCTTCTTAAAGGTACTTTTATGCGTTGAGGATGGTATAAAAGATCCCGTCTTCTCTTGAACTTAGGACAGAAAAATCCGTTTGTGAAGGGGTGGTTTACTTGAGGTTGAGCTCGTATGAATTTAGTCACTTTCTCAGAATCGTCCCAGATTCCTTTAAAAACACAAGCCCCATAACAATCTTTAGTGCATGTGCCAAATCTACTTTTCTCATCCATAAAATAATCTTCACATCTATGGTTAATTAGAGCGTTAAAAAGCGATTACCTATATTTGCACTTCAGTCAACGGATATTTTGAGACTCTGAGCTATTCCAATCTTATTTTTTAAGAATTCTATAATAGCTTGGTTATCCTGAGCCTCTAAAGGACCCCCACAGTCAGGACATCTAAAATTTAATTCAAATGCTTCATCAAAATTGAATTTATTATTCATTTGTTGACAGTTGTTGCATAAGAAGAAATAATTATTTTGCTCAAAACGAAGTCTTTGCCTTAATTTCATCTCAACAATTTTTTTTTTCTCAATAACAATTTCTTCAAAAAGGTCAAATTCATGCCACCAATAATATATAAACCATCCCGTTGATTTATCGCGAATGCGTCGAAACTGAGCCAGTTTTTCAGAATAGAGTTTATAAAGCGTTTTCCGCACAGTGTTCAATTTTAAAATCTCAAGATCATCTGGTTCAAAATCTACATCCGTATCTTTAATGCTTAATTTAATCTTTTCAGTAATATCTTCATCAGTAATGTCTTTGGATTCAGATTTTAACAGTTCCTTCCCTACATAAATAGCAATTTCCCCACCCGTTATATAGAGAAAGGATTTTAAAAAAGGATTTAAATCGTTAATACAACTTGGCCTCGTTTATTATTAGTAATGTGATAATCTTTAGTTATCTTTCATAGAAATTAAATTTTTTTAAAATTACCGATAAAACTATTACGAATAAATTCTTAAACAACAAAGGAATATTGTTTTTCTATCAATTCATCATCAATGGTAAGTGTACGGAACAGCTTCCCCTTCCTAATAGCTAAAACTCGTTTTAATCCCCAATTATCCACATTGTCAGGCAATATAATGTCAGTTATTATGTAATTATTCTTGATAATAATAGATTTCCACTTTCCATTTATTTCTGATTTGAAATCTGGCACAACTAAATCAAGAATTAAATTCAAATTATTTTCATTGTTTGTAATTACACCAGTACAAAATTGTATTCTTTTGCTTACATCATCTTCCTCAACTTTCTTTTGAGAAGGCTGGGGAGTATTTTTTTTAGTGGTTACCTTACAAGTTGGATTTAAATTAAAAGATATTAGGTAATAACTAGTTTTCCTGAATGCCTGAATGCTTTCGAGAAGTTTTTCTTTAGTAATATGACTTAAAATGGTAGCAGTATAATTTTTAGTCTTTCCTGTGGATTTCTTTAAATTCCAATCAAATCCCAGAGTTTCCAGTAGTTCACTAATATCACTACCGGAAATCAATTTTCCCTTAATCTCTAATTCATTTTCAGAAATTGTACTAGCTCCTATTTCTAGAATTAAATCCTCATACTCATGTGAACCTTTCAGAGTTAAACGCTGCTTTGTTCTCGAAATTTTTAACGCTGGGCCGATAAATTGTCCCTTTGAATATCTATAAAAATGTCGATGAACATCAACATGTTGCTTTGCTGGATCTTCCAATATCGGAGATTCTATTAACTTTTTTAGGAAATGCATAATAATCGTTTATTTTTTTTTTAAGATTGTAAATTATAGCTCTATTATTAAATATCAAAAAATCATTATTTTAAATTTTATTCTTCAATAAAATTAAAAAAAAATAAATCATAACTCTAATATACAATATATAAAAAAAGTTTTTCTATCAATGGCAGTAATTCCCTCATTAACGTTATGGACACTCGCGTGGATTTTTCTCATTATTGGATTATCAGCACTAACAGTTTTAGTAGTATATACAAGATACGGTAGAGAGAAATCAGTTCGTTTGTCAGTATTAAGTATTATTGTAGCTTCAGTGTTTTTAGGGTTTTCCATTCATTTCTTTTTGTTAAATTGGGGAATATAATACGGTTTCCAATCCTCACTAAACTCGCTTCCCCTTACTTCTCCTTACCTTTGTTAATCTTTAAAAGAGAAGCAATTTTTTATCTAATATTAAAAATTAATCTACAATAATATATTAAATGTAGGTCGCAGATTATGTTATTTCAAACAAACGATATACTTTTTTTTGTGTTATGGCTAATTTTAGCAACGGTCATCGTTACTCTGATACTTTATATTGCAGTTTTAGTAATCGTTTCAAAAACAAAAGCTTCTGATAAGAAATTTCTAATTGTTCTAGTAGCATTTCTTTGTGTATTAGTTATTCCTATAATTTTAGGTGCCGTTAATACGGTATTAGCAGCAATTGGAAACCCAATAGCAGCAGCTGTAGGAAGTGGAAATTACTTAACTCTCTTAACACCGATAATCGGTTTTCTAATAATACTGGTAGTTGTTAAATTTTTATTAGACGTTGCCTGGGACAAGGCTGTATGGATTTCCTTACTTACCTTGTTTATACTTTTCCTTCTCTACACGCTTCTTCCTGGATTAGCCGAATTTCTTGGATTTACTATATAATCCATTATTTTTAATTTATCCTTTTTTTTTATTTAAGAAATATAGTATTCTGATTGAATCTCAATAAGGATTCAAATTAGAAAAATAAAAATTTAATATTGTAAATTAGATTTTTTCCTTTAATTTTAATCTAGGCGCCAAACCTAGACTCATCATTTCTTGTAAAAGTAATTTAAAAGCATATGAACAAACAACTTTTGAAATAGTTGTTCCTTCTCCGCACACAGGGCAATACCGCTTATCTCTATTTCTATCATATACAGCTAGAAGACCGCATTTTTCGCATACTAAGATGACAGTTCGATCTGACTCATCTAATAACCTTTCTTTTAGTAACAGTGCTGATCCATGCCCTACAAGACAATCCCGTTCCATTTCACCGAATCTTAATCCTCCTTCTCTTGCTCTTCCTTCTGTCGGTTGTCTTGTTAATATCTGGACGGGGCCCCGTGCTCTCGCATGAAGTTTATCAGCAACCAAATGGTATAATTTCTGATAATATATAGGAGCACAATAAATCCCTGCTTCATATCGCTCCCCGGTGATTCCATTATACATAACTTCCCTACCATTAAATTCAAATCCGGCCTCCACTAGATGTTCCTGAAGAACAGTAATATTAGTCCACTCAAAAGCAGTAGCATCCCCTAGTTTTCCATCAACACATGATATTTTCCCACTAATTCCCTCAAATAACTGTCCCAATGTCATTCTTGAAGGCATTGCGTGTGGATTAACAATAATGTCTGGAATTACTCCAGAGGATGTAAAGGGCATATCAGATTGATCAACTATTAATCCGAGAACTCCCTTTTGGCCATGACGAGAGGAAAATTTATCTCCTAATTCAGGGATCCTTAAATCTCTTGCCTTAATTTTAACTAGCTTATTTCCATCAACAGTTTCTGAAATAATAACGGTGTCAACAATTCCCTTTTCATTGTGCCTCATGTTTTTTGATGTTTCACGCCGATTGGGTTGCATCAATTCGAATTCTTCATAGGATTTTATAAATCTTGGGGGTGAAGTTCTCCCAATAAGAACATCTCCTCCATTAACTTGAGTTTCTGGCTCGATTATACCATCTTCCTCTGAAAGTAAGCGATAAGATTCCGCTGATTTGAACCCTCTCACACCTCTTTCGGGAATTTCGAACTTATCGATTTCTCCTCCGGGATACTTCCTCTCTTCAGCATCGTAAGTTCTGAAGAAATGACTTCGAGCAAGTCCCCTTTCAATTGATGCTTTATTGATGATTATTGCATCTTCGATATTAAAACCTTCAAAACTCATCATAGCAATAATGAAATTTTGTCCCGCTGGACGCTTATTAATTCCAATAATCTCCATTGGACTTGTTTTGACTAAGGGTTGCTGAGGATAGTGTAGAGTATGCCCTCTGGTGTCTAATCTTAGATGCATATTTGCTGCAAATAAGCCTAATGCTTGTTTTACCATACCAGCTTCGTATGTGTTTCGTGGAGATTGATTATGCTCCGGAAAGGGAATAATTGATGCACAAATTCCAAGTATTGCAGCTGGGGAAATTTCTAAATGGGTGTGTTCTGCTGTTAGATCCTCTTCAAACATAGCAATATAAGAATTTTCTTCTTCTTCAGCATCTAAATATTCTATTACTCCTTTTTGAACGAGATCGGACCAGATATATTTTTTCTGAAGTATTTTTTCGATATCTTCTTTAACAATTAACATTTCTTTATGTTTTAGAATAAACAGAGGTCTGGTAGCCCGACCCGCATCACAATTAATTTGAATTTCCTTTGAATCGTGGTAATACCCAATATTTACATGCTGTCCAATTTCTCCTTTTCTCCTCTTTTCTCTAAGCTGTCTAATAAAAGGATTGTGTTGTTGATGAATTCCTACCAATTTCCCATTGAGAAAAACCTTTACTTTTACTCCTTTTACATTTTTTACTTCATTAATTGGAATTACTCCAAGATCAATTAGGATGTTTTCAATTACTCGTTCATCAGTTCCAACCGAGATAATTGAAGCTAGGCCGAGATTTTTTACTAATCCACAATTTGGCCCTTCAGGAGTTTCAGCAGGACAAATCTTCCCCCACTGGGTAGGATGCAGATCTCGAGCCTCGAAATGAGGTTGACTCCGGCTTAATGGTGAAATAACCCTTCGTAAGTGACTTAAGGTCCCAACATGGTTTGTTCTATTTAATAATTGACTAACTCCTGCTTTACCTCCAACCCAATTACCTGTTGCTAGAGCATGTCTAATCCTTTCTGTAATCACATCTGCCCTTACCGCAGTTTTAATGTTAGGTGCCCTTCCTCGCACGGCTGTTCTTTCCAATTGATATTTTATATCTTTTACCAAGTTTAAAAAGGCTACTCTAAACAATGATGTAAATAATTCACCTGCTAGTTTTAGCCTTTTGTTAGCATAATGATCTTTATCATCAGGTTCTCTTAAACCCAACGCGAGTTCCATAACTTTTTGAGCCATTTGACCCAAATAATATGCTTTTTTAATTCGATCTTCTTCCTCATTTCCAATATGTGGCAATAAATACCTATCTAAAACCTGAAGGGCTCTCCTGATACGATAATCTTTTGTTTGTCCAATAGCAACTCTTTTCCCGATATAGTCAAGAGCATTTTGTTGAGATTTCTCTGGGTCTTTTAATACCTGGATTTCTGATGCCACATCTATTACTGGGATTAATTCTTTTTGAATCTCATCATTTTCAGATATTGCTTCAAAGATTTCTCTGTCTGAATGTAATCCTAAGGCTCTCATAAGGATTGCTAAAGGAATTTTACCTGGAACAGAGGGAAATGAAACTCTTAAATTACCATCTTTCTTTCTCTCAATGGTTACGGGTGCTCGGAATCCGCTCCTTGTTGAAAAAACTTTTGCTTGATGAGTCGCACTGGAACTCCTGCTAGCTTCTTCCGCTAAAATTCTATTTGGAGCTAAATCTTCTTGAGTAACAAGAACGCGTTCTGTTCCATTAATAATAAAGTATCCCCCTGGATCTAAAGGATCTTCACCCTTATTAATTAATTCTTGTTCAGAAAGATTTTCTAATGGGCACCTACAACTTTTTAGCATTATTGGAATTTTACCAATATAGATATCAAGAGTCTCTTCAGCTTCTTCTCTCTGAGTTCGCTCATCGATTGTTATAGGAGTCATTTCTAAAGTAATATCCGCAGCGTAACTCAATTCTCTTATTCTTGCTTCTATTGGTGTGATTTCCATGGTGGCACCATCAGCTTCTCTCACCTTAGGAATTCCTATTTTAATCTTACCGAATTTAATTTTAAATCCAGGAATATCAGGAATGACCTCCCCCGATTCATCAACTATGGCTTGCATCTCATATTCAATAAATCCGTTATAGGAATCAAGGTGCTGACGAACTAATCCTTTCTCGTCGAATAAACTTTTTAATACAACCCATTTATCTTCATTTGATAACTTTTCAGTACTCAAAATTTATATGACCATCCAAAAATTGTTTTTAATAAGTAAATCCATACTAAACTTTTTCCTTTTTAACAAACCGATAATAATCTACTGATGTGACTGTTGTATTTGAATCCCGGATTATTCTTACAATATCCCCCTCTTTTGCACCAATCGCAATCGCAACTGGATCTTTTTCAAACATCTGTGGCAAATCAGTCACTTCTATTTTGTATTTCATTAGAAGATCTTCAGATTCTTCTTTTGTTAAAAGAAGATGTTGAGGAACAAATTTATGTAATAAGACATCTATTTTTTTCTTCTTAGTCAAGGAAAAATCCTCTAATCATAAAAATAATAATAAAAGTAATCATGCTTTTCTAAAAAATTTTACCTTTTTTTCGGTGGTTTCTTCTATTAAAAGCGTGCAATGAAATTTCTTATTTTTGACGAAAAAATCGAAAAACCCAATACCCACTTCTTTTACAAATGATCTCTACATGGTTATCGGGATAATTATCTCTAAGATATTCAAAAATGTAAGGCGCTCCCATTTTTTTTCTTATAACAAATTGGAAGGAGCCATTGATTTTAAGAAAATCTTGAACTTCTTCTACTACCTTTAAAAAATCTTTTCTTCCTTGTCGTAGGGGAGGATTCATGTAGATTTCATCAAAGATAATGTTTTTTCCTTGAATTGGTTCAAAATAGCTCCCAGAAAGAGTTATAGCATTCTTTTTACTATTAATCAAATTTAAATTAATGTTTTCTCTTGCACACCAGATTGCTCTTTTATTAATATCTATGAAATACACAAGGCTTCTTGGAGAAATGTAGCTTAGAACTATACCTATAACTCCATAACCACACCCTAAATCAAGAAAAGTACCAGGTTCATGAGGGATAACCATATTTTCAATTAGTGTTTTAGTTCCAAGGTCTATCTTCTTAAAGGAAAACACACCGGTAATTGTCTTAAAAATAAAAAGATGTCTTCGAAGACTTTCTGAAATGGTAAAGATTTGTACTTGAGTATCAGGAAATTTACTATAATAGTGTGGGTTCTTATCTTCCATAGTGTTCAGTAACAATAAATTATTTAATTCTTTTCGGTCCAACGCGGATATATTCCCCGTTCCATAAAAACCTTATTTGATTTTACTAATATTCCAGATTTGGCTTTATAAATTTGCATTGCATCCTTCAATGAAATCCCAAATCCGATTAATTCTTTTTTTAAAGTCATCAGAGCAACTAACATATTAGGTTTTATTCTAGCATCAATAAAACAGATACCTGCTGAGGCTAAATCTGCACCATGACATATTGCATCTACAGCTGTATCTCTTATATATATTTTTGGGAGATGTGAAACCATTTTTTCCATTGGGAAGATAATTTTTCTTAAATAATATGGTTCATTTTCTGTTTGATAAATTGTTAAGGCATCCTTAAGATTTTGGAGGG
>JAEOTL010000357.1 GCA_016839845.1 Promethearchaeota archaeon | reverse complement strand
GTAATAGGATCTTTTGATAGTTATGGGTTTTCTTCGATCCAATTTTACCCTGAAGTCATGCACACTCACGGACATCCCGACAATATTGAACTAAGAGAAGCTGAAGAATTTGGAGAAATTATATGTGAAACAAGTATGAAAATTCAGAATGGAGAGACAAGTTTGATTCCAAAATTTGAACTAGTCTCAAAAACATGGTGGGCACGTCAATCAAAACAATTAACCCTTGAAGTATTGAAAAAAATTTCTCCAAAATTTACAATAAATATTGATAAATGTATCAAATGTTTAACTTGTCAAGAGGCATGTCCTACAGATGCAATAGATATAGATGCAAATCCTCCAGAAATTCAGAGGGAGGGATGTATTTCCTGCTGGTATTGTGAAAAAGCGTGTCCTGAAGGAGCTATTGAAGCTGATTGGACTATGATGGAGAATGCATCAAAAAGTAATCTACTAGGATATATTGAAGCTTTAAAGGAAGCTGAGAATCAAGGAAAATTTAGACCTTATGTAAATTATCAAAAAATAAATTAATCCTCCATTATTATTTTTTTCATTATAAAAATCTAGTTTTAAAGTGGTTAAAATAGAATTAAAACATCTTTATAGTCCGGGAAAAATAGGAAATGTCCAAATTAAAAATAAAATCGTTCGTTCAGCAACGTATGAACGACGGGCAATGAAATATGGAATAGTTAGCGAACAACTCATAGAACTATATAGAGAATTGGCAGCAGGAGGGACAGGTTTAATCATCACTGGAGCAGTTGGCATAGATCCAAAGGCAACAGGAGGGCCAGATCAGCCCTATTTATTTGATGATTCTCACATGGAAGGTCAAAAAAAATTGGTTAAAGAAGTACATAATTATTCTGAAACTAAAATAGCAGCACAATTAATCCATACTGGTCGCCAAGGTACTCATCCTAAATATCCTTCTGTTGCACCATCACCTATAGAAGACAAATCAACTAAACAAACCCCTCGAGAATTAAAAAACGAGGAAATCGAAAAAATTGTAAAAAAATTTGTAGCTGCTACTCGGAGAGCTTATGAATGTGAATATGATATGGTCCAGATGCATGGTGCTCATGGTTATTTACTTAGTAATTTCATTTCTCCCTACACAAATATTAGAACTGATGAATATGGAGGAAGTACACAAAACCGAGCAAAAATTTTAGTCGATATCTACAATAAAACGAGAGATGAAGTAGGAAAGAGTTTTCCAATAATAATTAAATTACAAATTGTTGATGATATTCCAAGGGGATTGCAATTAGAGGAAGGAATTAACCTCGTTAAAATTATGGTAGAGACTGGCTATGATGCAATTGAACCTAGTGGCGGTATGGGAGAATCAATCATGTTGAATAAAAATCCATTACCTAGTAGATTTGTTAAATCATCTGAAGATGAGAACTACTTCTTAGAATCTGCTAAAAAATTAAATCCAATCATGAAAGATTGCCCTTTGATACTTGTTGGGGGGATTAGAAATCCTTTATCAGCAGAAAAAATCCTCCAAGAGAAACATGCTGAGTTCATATCATTGAGCAGGCCCTTAATATATGAACCAGATCTACCAAATCGTTGGAAAAATGGCGATCTTTCCCCTGCTAAGTGTGTGAGCTGCAATTCATGTTTCATGACTATGATGACGGGCAAAGTATATTGCGTAGTAAAAAAGAAATTAGAAAAAAAAAGATTGAAAAAAGAAAAACGGAATATATAGACTATTTTAATCTTTAGATAAAGGCAGTATGAAATTTGCTATGTGTCCACGTTCTAAAAAACCATTTTTTTTGTAAAACTCTTTTTCATAAGATACTCGATTCCGATTATTAGCCAACATGAGTCGAGAGCAACCTTTTCTTTTTGCTTGCTCTATTACTTCCTCTATTAATAAACTTCCAATTCCGTGACCTCTTTCTTTTTCACTTACAAACAATTCTGAGATATATCCCTCAGGACCGGGTAAAATCGCATAGAATAACCAGTGTATAGCAATATATCCCACGATTTCATCACCTTTTTCTGCTACAAAGATATTATGACAAGAATCTTGCTGGCAAAATCTTAGGTGGTCTTCAATCTTAGAGATTGTAATTTCAGATGATTTTTCAGTTATATGGTCAAACCATGCAAGTTCCCTTAGAATCATTTCAATTGATTCCGTATCTTTTAATTTCGCTTTTCGTATAGATACATTTCTTTCTTTCATTATTATGTTTTATATTTATAAAACCATTTAAATTACTATGGAACAATTGTCTAAAGAAGAACAATTTATTATTGAAAAATTAAAGGAGAATGACGGGAACTTAAATTATCGGAAATTACAAGATTT
>JAEOTL010000016.1 GCA_016839845.1 Promethearchaeota archaeon | reverse complement strand
CTTTGGGGCCTTGAGGATCTGGTTCTAGATACAAATTACTCATTCGAACAAGCGGGAATCGGTTATATCCATCAATTCTGGCATTTCCATTACTATGCTCTTGACCAATAATTTTAGCTGTTTGTCTATCTGATTGATAATCATTAAAAATTCCTTCTTTTACAACATGAAATTTCTTAGTTTTCACACCTTCATGGTCATATTTTTCATGTCCTAGTACATATTCCATGGTTGGATCACAAACTAAATTCACTTTATTAGAACCATATTGATAATTAGCTCCAAGTTTATCTAAGGTTAGAAAACTTGTTCCTGCAAAATCTGCTTCCCAGCCCAAAACTCGATCAAGTTCTGAAGGGTGACCGCAAGATTCGTGAATAGTGAGACCAAGTTGGTAAGGTTCTAAAATAAAAGTTGTTTTCTGTGGTTTAGGAGCAATAGCTTCAGTAGCAAGAATTATTGCTTCATTAACTATTTGTTCTGAAGTTTTTTCAAAATCAAACATATCAATATACTCATATCCTCTCATTTCAAAGAGCATTATATTCCTATTCTGATTATCATTTTCGATCGCTGTTGCTGAACACCCCCCACCAGAAAATAACTCTTGTTCAGATATCAATGTACCTTCGGAATTCCCATAATCCAAATTAATTTTAGCGAAATACATTGTATTCTCTCTTACTTTAATAATATCTCCCTTTTCAGCCATGATAGAATCTGCTTTCTTTAAAATCTCTATTTTTTCTTCAACATCAACCTCAAAAGGGTCGATTTTGAAAGAAGTCTTATATTTGTCTTTAATTATTGGTTCTTCAGTGAGTTCAACTGGTTTCTTTATTCTTCTACTAGTAGCTTCAGCTTCTTTTATAGCAGCTCCAAGTATTTCGTCTAAAGTAGATTTTTCAATGATAGCGGTACTAGCAAAGCCCCAGGCTCCATTTTTTATTACTCGAATTCCATATCCAATATCTTTTGACTTTTTACATGTTTCAATTTGTCCATTTCTAACCGTGATATCTTCTGTTTCATATCCAAAGAATCTACATTCTGCAAAGTCTACTCCATTTGATTCTGCTTTTTTTAGTGCTAAGGCAATAAAATCTTCCATATTTATCAAAAAGGAATATTTTTAATTTAATTAAAAAGTTATTATGTTTGATAAACACCAACAAGGAGAATATAATTTGAAAGAAGTGTATAAAAATATATATCATGTAGGAGATTCTGGTTGTTCTGTTTTTTTAGTAAATACTCATAGTGAGGATGGGCTTGTTTTAATAGATTGTGGAATGAGCCTTGAAATGATTAAAAAGATTAGTAAAGCTAATTTAAATCCAATGGAGATAAAGCATTGCATTATAACTCATTTCCATATAGATCATATTGCTGCTTGTTCTGATCTGAAAGGATTCAATAAAAACGTGAATTTTTATGCTCATGAATTAGACGCAGATGCAATAGAAGAGAAGGGACATGATAAAGAAACAGCAGCGATGTGGTATGGTGTAAAATATCAGCCTATTAAACTCACAAAAAGATTGAAAGGAAATTTTGAAATTTTGAAATTTGGGAATTATGAGTTTCAATGTTTTCATACTCCAGGTCATACTCCGGGTTCTATTTCGATTTTAGTCGAAACCCAAGAAAAGAAAAAAATATTATTTGGACAAGATTTACATGGCCCAATTATTCCCGGAGTGAGTAATTTTGAGGATTATCAGACCTCTTTAAGAAAACTCTTAGATCTTAATGCAGATATCCTATGTGAGGGGCATTTTGGAGTATATCAACCGGAAAGTGAAGTTCGAAGATATATCAAGAAATATATTGAATGAACTCTCTCTTTCCTTATTTATCGTCTAATTCTAATTCAATTTCTATAACTTTTTCATCAGCTTCGATTGCTTTCATGTAATCACCCTTGTAACGATAAATCAAAGCTAATTCTTTCCATACATATTTATTTTTTAGATCCATATCAAGTGAATGTAAATAGGCATCTATAGCTTTATCATACTTCCCTAACTTCTTATAATTAAAGCCTAAGTTGCTCCATAAAAGCGAGATATTCGGTTCAATACTAATTGCTTGCTTAATAGCATCAATGGCATCAGCATATTCTCCTTTTTGATGAAAAACATCACTTAGATTACTCCAAACAATAGGATTTAGAGAATCGATTTCAATATATTTTCTAAATGCTTTTTCAGCTTTAAAAAAATTGCCTATCTCTTTATAAGCGATTCCTAGGTTAGACCACGCAATTTTGTTTTTGGGATATAGTCTCAAAGTACTTTTACATTCATGAATAGTTTCATTCAAATCACCAGTCTCCAGAAAATCTTGCCCATTTTTATTCCATATTAGAGAATTTAACTCTTTTTCAGAGATATCATTATCATTTAGTTCCAAATTTTCCAAATTTCTTAGATCTTTTATTGATTCTGGGATGTGTTTAATTCTGTTAAATGACAAATCTAAATATCTGAGATTATGAAGTTCACCAATACAATTTGGAATGAACTTAATAGATGACTGTGGTAAAACTAATTCTTGGATATATTTAAGATTACAAATTATTTCGGGGAAGATTCCAATTCTCACTTCCTCATCAATTATGTAAATCCCTATAATTTTTCCCGTATTGTTAATCTTATAGTTTAAAGCGCTTTGCCAATGAAGTACATCACTATCTATACTTACTTTCTCTAATTTTTCTCCGTTAAGAATTTCAATTATGCTCAACACTTTTGCTTCAGTTGAATCTACACCTTCATCTATATACTTCTGTGAGAATACACTTTCAATAAAGTTATTCAACCAATTAGGAATAGTTGTGAAATTATTTCCACTTATATTAAAATATTTAAGATGAGAGAGAAACTTGATAGATTCAGGTAAGAACTTCAACTCAAGACCAGCTAAACTTAAATATTGAAGTTTTTTTAGTTTTCCTATAGATTCTGGAAGTTCTTTTATTTCCCAGCGACTTAAATCTAACGCGATAATATGGGAGTCTTCAATTACATAACTATAATAGCTATCAGTTTGGAAAACTTCCATGGTATTAGCTTTAAACTTAGTAAAATATCCTATCTTTAATTCTGCGTTTTTTAAACCTTCGGTTTGTGTCTTTTCTAAATCGCAGAAAAATTCTGCGTCCTCAATATCTACACTATATATTTCTTGATACTTTTTAATCATGGATTTTTTAAGATATTTTTACTGATGGCATTTAACAACATTTCAATATATTTATTTTAAAGAATTAAATATTACTATTAAGAGACTATTAGATTCGATATTTATGGATGATCAAGAAAAAAAGAATGCGCTTTCAAAGTTTAGCCATATATTCAAGAATGAAGAAAATTATTATAACAAAAAGAAATTACGTTCAGGAAAAACATTAGATTTGGAAGACGAGAGTTTTTTTAAACGAGTAAATCAAGAATTAAAATTAATGCTTGAAAATGTTAAAGGAAAGGCAGTACTAGATAT
>JAEOTL010000356.1 GCA_016839845.1 Promethearchaeota archaeon | reverse complement strand
TGAAGATGAGAGTGAAAAAAAAAGACGTTTCAGACTCCGAGAATTGATTATGCTGCAAAAGATTGTAGTAGCAGATGAGGTTCCAGGAATGATAAGAAAAGCAATCTCCTTTTATGGTGGTCATGGAATAATGGAAGATTTCTTATCATTTCCTCGATTTCACAGAGATTCGTTGGTACAGGAACTTTGGGAAGGCCCCCGAAATGTATTACTTACACAAATTCATCGAGATCTTCAAAGAGTAAAAAGTTGGTATCCCCCTGATGAATTCGTTAGAGATTTATTGAGTGGAATGCAGAATGATTTAATTGATGAGTATGGATCTACATTCACACGTATTATTAGCCATGATACACTTCTTAGAAATGACGAGGAAACCTTGGAAATTTGTAGAGAGTGGGAAGCTTTTTCAAATAAATTATTTATTGCTTATCAAGATCAAGCACTTGCTGAGCTCAATTTTGAAGGTAAACCATTGAATTTTTCAAAATTACTAAGAACTTTTAAGAAAAGAGAAGCAAAATCTCATTAAAGAGGAATAGGTTTCTTCAAAATTTCACCATTTTTGGTTTGGTAGTAAAGTGTATTTGAGGGGATATCCTCATTTACTAGAGTTTCTTCTCCAATTTTTGAATTTATTCCAATTTTTTTCCCACACGTAATACTCACATTGATCCCGGTTTGAGTATTAGCTCCCAAAATAGCACCGAGTTTCTGTCTTCCCGAATCAATCAATTTTCCATTTATCATCATCTTTACATCTTTATTATCAGAACGAGAGTTGGAAATTTTGGTGCTTGATCCTAATCTAACTCCCTCACAAATAATGCTATCTCCAATATAATTGAAGTCAGAAATTATTGAATCTGAAAAGATTAGTGAGTTCTTTACCTCACTCCTGCCAATTCGACAGTTTTTATCTATGAATGAATACGGTCCAATTAAAGTTTTTGGCCCTATGATACAGTTTTCACCTATATAACAAGGTCCTTGAATATCAGAACCAGATTTAATAATCGTTCTCTTTCCAATATAAACATTCCCAGACGTTTGGGCATCATTCTCTACCGTACCTAATATTTGAGGGGTTAATTTATCTAAGAGAAAGTTATTTGCCTCAAATAGTTGCCATGGTAAACCAATATCATTCCAGAAATGATTGGATATTGCTATTCCTAAAATTTTTCCATTTAATTGATTGATTAGAATTTCCATAGAATCTGTGAATTCATATTCGTTTCTAATTGATTTTTCTGTCTTTTCAATGGCTTTAAAAATTAGATTGGAGAAGATGTAAATTCCAGCATTAATTAAATTACCCATTTTTAGTTCTTTGGGTGGTTTTTCTACAATTCTTTCAACTAATCCATTGGAATTTAAAGAAATTACCCCATAATCTTGTGGATTATTGACTTCATATAAAGTTATCAACCCATCATACTTTTCAGCATTAAAACTCTTTAGAATTGTATCATATGCATCCGGATCAACAAAGATATCACCATACATAATCAAGAAAGATTCTTCTGCTATGAAGTCCTTTGCAAAATTAACGGCATGAGCAGTTCCCAGATATCGATCTTGGGTAACATATTCGATTTTGATATTAAGTTTACTAGATACGGCTTTAAAATGGTTTTTAATTAAACTTTCCTTATATCCTACAACAAAAATAAAATGGTCGATTCCTGCTTTGTTTAAAGATATCACGGTGTGTTCCAATAACGGTTTCCCATTAAGAGGAATCATCGGTTTTGGTCTAGTTGAGGTTATTGGTCGTAATCGTTTACCTTCTCCTGCAAGTAATATTACTGCTTTCATGAGAGTAATCCCTTTATAGGTGTTATTCAGTGATCAAATTCTTTGATAACTTCATTAAGATATTGATTTAAATGTTTGAACGGTTTCAAGTCTCCCAAAAAATCTTCCTCAAAGATGGTATCTAGCGCCATTCTTGCTTTAAATTGCTTGAAAATTCCCTTAATTTTATAGAAATCCCCCGATGCAATAAAATCAATCGAATAACCATTAATATTACCAAAAAAGATAATGAGTTTCCTTGTTAGATCTTCCGTATCATTAAGGTGAATTTCCTTTATCCGGGTTTTTGCACGGATTTGGGTATTCATTGCTATTGTTTCTAATTTTGCTGAAAGATCCGAGGTAAAAAGTTCCAAATTTTCATTGGTTTTTTCATGTGTCATATTCAAAAGAAGAGAAATATCAAAGAGTTGAGAAATAATTGGTAAACCCTGAGTGGAAATTCCCGCGTAAATTATTGTATTTTTGACATTATTCCCCACCTCATCAAAAATTACTTCTTCTTCTAATGGTTCAGAATATTTGTCTTTCAAAAATTGCACAATTAAGGTAATAATGTCATTGAATACTGGTTCTTCGGATGCTTGTTTGAGTTCAGCTAGATTTCTATAATGAACATTAACTTGTTTACTAAAATCATTCACAATCTTAATTGTTTCGCTTGACCCAACCTGAAAATCACCAATGATGCAAAAAAATAAGTTTTGATGTTTCTTGGTGACAATATGTTTTACAATAATCCGTTCTCTTCCTACTCTTTGGTCCTTTAAGCAAATCTTCTTTAAACGCCAAGTATTCTTTGGATTAATACTTCTCAGTAATTTTTCAGTGAAAAGGAGTGTTTCAAATGCATTATATCTATTATTGTCTGAACAATATAGAATATCATCTTCTAGAATAATCGTAAAACCAGTAATCATAGAAATAACTTCAGAACGTTAAAAGAGTAATTAAAGAACTTTAATTAACTAAAAATAATCCCACCATATAATTTTTGTTTTTTTTAAGGTTTCCAAGCATTCACAGTTCTTTTAATAGGAGGATTATCTTAAGTAAATTCATACTTATTATACAATCTGTATAAATTTATTAGCAATATAATGCTTAAAAAATTAAAAAACCTTTTACAGTATTTCAGTGATAAATGATTCGGTTAAATTCTGAAGAAGAAGAAGATATAAGAAAAGCATCAAAAATCTTGATGAATTCTGAAAATGCAATTATTTTAACTGGGGCAGGTATTTCAACTGAATCGGGGATTCCTGATTTCAGAGGAAATAGTGGGATTTGGGAGAAGTATAAACCTCAGATCTACGGAAATATACAGTCGTTTCTTAAAGATCCTTCAAAATTTTGGAAATTGGCAGAGGAAATTGCACCTACTCTCTTCACCGCTGTCCCAAATCCAGGTCATTTTGCTTTGGCGGAGCTTGAAAAAATGAAAATAATCAAGGCAATAATAACTCAGAATATCGATGAACTTCATCAAAAAGCGGGAGCCATCATTGTATACGAGGTTCATGGCAATATTAATAGATTTACTTGTTTAGGGTGTCGTGCGAGTTACACTAAGAGGCAAGTTTTAAACAAATTGAAAAGGAGGAAAACTTCGCCTCCATCGTGTGACTATTGTGGGGCCCCATTAAAACCATCAGTTGTATTATTTGGTGAGCCTCTTCCTAATTTTGAGAAGTTTATGTCAATAGATTTAGCAAAAAAAGCAGATGTAATGCTGATAGCAGGATCTTCATTGACGGTAGCCCCAGTTTGTGATTTGCCAATTTTAACATTAAATGGCGGAGGCAAATTAATTATTGTCAATGATCAGCCTACATATCTGGATGATAAAGCAGAAATAACGATTAATAATAAAACTGGATTAATTTTACCTCTAATTGTTGAGGAAATTAAAAAAATAAAACAGGATCAGGAATAAAATTAAAAAGTATGGTTGCTAATGACAATTCTGAAAATGTAATTGTAAAGGATTGGCGTAGGATAGATTTTTCTTTTGGTTTAATATATCCGAATGTTTACACAGTAGGAATGTCCTCCTATTCGATTAGGCTTCTCTATTACCTAATTAATTCGTATGAAAATATCGCCTGTGAGAGATTTTTTTTACCGGATGGTAGGATTACCTTCCCTGCCTCAAAAGACATTAACCCGGATTTAAGATCTCTTGAAAATAAAATTACGCCCACAGAATTTGATATCTTAGGATTTTCATTACATTTTGAAAATAATTTTAAAAATCTGTGTTGGATTCTTGACAAAGCTAAAATTCCACTAACATTTGAACAACGTCAAATGATTAGAAACGAAGAACAAGTGAGATATCCAATCATCATTGGGGGAGGTCCAGTGATCACATCTAATCCTATATCCCTAAGTAAGATGTTTGATCTTTTATTCATTGGAGATGCTGAAAACAACTTAGATTTATTCTTTAAGTTATTCCAGAATTATGCCTTAGAGAAGGTATCGTTTTATGAACTTTTAGATCAAGCACAGCATATAGAAGGAATTTATGTTCCTTCTTTAAACAATAAAGTAAAACGCGCAGTTCTTAAAAACCTTGATGATTCCCCTGTGCCTATATACCAATTGGCTACTAAACCTTCTAAGAAAGAAAAAATTTTTGGAGATAACTTTTTAATAGAAACTAGTAGAGGATGCCCCTTTCAGTGTAAGTTCTGTATTTCTTCTTTTCATAATTTTCCATTTAGAAACAGAAGCTTTGAAAATATCGTTAACGTAATTGATAAGGGAATAAATAGTTCTAAATTTGAAACAGTTAGCCTAATAGGATCTTGTGTTTCTTCACATCCAAAATTTATTAAAATATGTGAGTACATAATTGAAAAAGGAAAACGTTTGACTATTCCATCTATTCGGATTGATCATATAACAGAGGAATTAATTCAAGTACTTGAGTCGGGAGGGATTAAAACGATAACTATTGCCCCAGAGGCGGGATCAGAACATCTCAGATATCAATTGGGGAAATCTATATCAAATGACAAAATTTTATCGGTTTTAACTCAAATAAAGAATTCTAATATAAAAAATGTAAAATTTTATTTTTTAATTGGTTTACCGGATGAAACTGAAGAAGATATTAACAAGATAATAGTGTTATTAAAAGATATCTCGGAATTAGGGTTTAATCCTCGATCCTTAAGAGTAAGTATTAATCCTTTTATTCCTAAATTAAATACTCCCTTTGAAAAGGAAGTATTATTCTACACTGACCAAGATTTAAACAAATTAGTTCTGAAATTTCAATATATCGAAAAGAAACTTAAACCATTCTCTTCAATAAAACTAAAAAAAAAGAATTATAAAGCGATTGTAAAAGAGGCACGCCTTCAAACTATGATTTCTTTAGGAAATGAAGAGCTTTCAAACCTTCTTATATCTTACTATCAAAATGGTGCTAATTTAAGCGCTTTAAAGAAAGCTGAAAAGGATTTGCAGTTTCAGAGCAATGATTACTTACTAAAAATAAGAGATGGTTATAGTCCTTGGATAATTTAGAAAATTAAAAAAAAAAAAAGAGGAAAATTTTAATCAATCTTTTTAAACATCTTCTTTACAGTCCCACAAACAGGACAGGTATCAGGAGGGTCTCCTCCATGAGTATATCCACATACGGGGCACACATAAATATCTTGTTTTTTTAAATCTTTACCGTCTTTTAATGCCACAGCAGCTCCTTCGTAAAGCTCATGATGGATTTTTTCAACGTCGTTTGCGTAATTGAATGTTCTCTCAGCGCCACTATTACCCTCTTCCTTAGCATCTTCTATGAACTCGGGGTACATTTTAGTGAATTCGTGATGCTCTCCTTCTATGGCAGCTTGAATATTTTCTTCAGTAGATTTAATTCCCCCAAGTACTCTAAGATGATTGTGAGCATGAATAGTTTCTGCTTCGGCTGCAGCTCTAAATAATTTAGCAATTTGAGGAAATCCATCTTTATCCGCTTTTTCTGCAAAAGCAAGATATTTACGATTTGCTTGCGATTCTCCAGCAAAGGCGGCTTTTAAATTATCTTCTGATTTTGTCATTTTCTTATCACATTATAAGAATTTTCAATTTAAGAGTATATTATGCAATTTTTTAATTTGGCTTTTATAAATAATAAATTCTATCATTAGTTCAAGATTTTCAAAATTTTTAAACCATTCGATTACAAATATGCATTTGATTTCTCTAAGGCAGAAAATCTTAATCAACTAATGTGTTTTTAATTTTATCTACCATTTTGGTAAGATAATGGTCTGCCAAGCCAAACTTAACATCAAGATTAAAGACAAGTATTAAAAAATAAGTATTTAAGATATATTCGGAGAAGATAAATTTCTTATCACTTAAAGTATAAAACAACTTTAAGATTGAATTGTTATAAATCTTAACACGGAACTCAACTTCTCTCAAAAATGTTTTTACATCAATTTTGTTAAAGGAAGAATATATTATTTTTCCCCTATTAGTTAAAAGGATTATCCCAGCTATTTCTTCCTTTAGTGAGAAATCTTTTAGAAGATGGATAACTTTTTTTTCTTTTTTTGAACCAAACTTACTATTCAGTGCATTATTAATAACTTTTTCAACAGTATCATTTAGAGCACTGTCATAAATAATTTCAGAATTTATATTTACATCGTTTTTTTTTAAATATAGGATTAGACGTGTATGAATTTTTGAGATCAGATCATCTAGGAGAGTCAAATTCTCGAATGTATCGCATAAAACACCGTAGTAGAGTGAGTTTTTTTCAAAGATCACTATCTTAACATCTTCCATCTCAATTAACTGAAATCTTTTTCCAATCATTTCTTGACCAAATGACATTAGCGCAGATATGAATGGTGAAATAAGGTTCTTCTCGACTTTTATATAATCAGTAAAGTTCCTTCCATAAAAACAAACTCCTGATTTGTTAAACACAAATAACTTATGGATTAGGGATTTATTTTCATGCTTTTTGATTTTGGAGGACAAATTAAGATGATCTTGTATCATCATATTGATGATTTATATTAAAACTATAAAAAGCACATACTTTTAAATTGAGCTCAACTAAACTAATCTAATTAGACTGTCCATGTTTGCAAACCCTGAAAATCAAGTTTAACAGGAAGAATTTGATAACCATATTCAATTAATTTTTTCCTAACAGTGAATTCCTTACCACTTTCTGTAATGATCGTTGCTGAACCTCCTCCTCCTGCTCCATTTAATTTAAATCCAATTGCCCCATTTTTTCTTGCGATTTCTTCTGCTTTTGCAATATTGGGATTTGTCATGAACTGATGTAATTTCTTCTGAGCCTTCCAATTGGTATTCATTATCTCTCCCATGTAGTTAGTGTCATTAGAGTTTACGGCATTTTTCATTTCATAAGCACAATTCTTCATAATTTCAAAAGATTCTAAGGTCTGCTTTTCACGTCGGATATAATTTTCTATAACAGCTTTGTGCATACTGCTTGAGCTCCTAGATCCAAAAGAAATTATGATCATTTGACTCTCTAGCTGGTAGATCAATTTAGAGCTAATTCTCAGAGGAGTCAATAATACTGAAGGATACTTAATTTCCATGAAGTTTATGCCCCCATATGTCACAGCATATTGATCTTGAACACCGCTTTCAAGGTGTAATTCTTCTGTTTCAAGTTGATGGGCAATTTGAGCAATTCTATCTCTATTAAAGGTTCTATTAGATAATTTCGCAAGAGCCCCGATTAGTGAAACTGCTACACTTGCGCTTGTTCCTGTCCCACAACCAGGCGGAGCTTCAGTTCTAGCATAGATATCAATCCCTTCGTTTATCTCTAATTTTTTTATTGCTGCCTTTAAAAGATCTAGAGTTCCATCATATTCTATATTCTCAAAATCAACAATCTCAGTTTTAAGTCCAAGGTTTTCTGAAATAATATTTATATTATCCGATTTTGTTTCTAAAATTCTTATATAACTGTAGAGATCCACGCACATATTAAAAACTGCGCCATTGGGATAAAACCACGTATCTGTCCATCCCCCTATATCACATATTCGAACGGGTGCTCTTGATAAAATGATATCAGACATTATCTATCCCTAATTTATACAATAATTTATAGTTTTCTTAGTAGAGAATTGATTATCATTTAATTAAGCTTAATTATTAAATAATCCTAAATAATTCCTATTTGGAATCACTCTTAACTTGCTTGAACTCCGTAAACGTCTAAAATCTGCCCCAATTATTATAGAATTTTGATCTACCACATTTTGCATCTACAAGGTGATTATTCGTGGTTTAGTAGGATCGGACCTTAAAGTTTAAAAATAAGAATGACGGAATTATTATTAACTAGAATTTAATTTCAAATGGTTTTCAATCAATATAGGAGGAATAATAAAAATGGCCAAAAAAGCAGCAGTGGACGCCCTTTTTGTAAAGAGTAAAGTCCGAGAATATATCAAAGGCAAGGGATGCAACACCAGCGGGGACTTGATTGATGGTCCTGCCCTTAATGATGCTATCATTGAAGTTCTCGACAAAGCAATTGGGCGTGCCAAAGCAAACAACCGGAAAACAGTCCAAGAAAAAGACCTATAAACATCTTGGGGAAGTTTTAATAAATTGAGATTTTTTTTTTTTCTTATTTTATAATTTCATTTCTTCTAGTTCCATAATAGGATTTTCACTAAATTAGCAGTCTATTTAGGTTTAAATCCATGAAATATCATGTGATAATATAATTACACACACAACTATAAATAAAGAATAAAAATTCCCTCCCAAATCGCCTTGTACCTTGGACTCTTTCTTAGAGGTTTGGAATTTATTATTCTTATTTTTCCTCTTTCTTCTATTCTTACTTGCTTTCTTTATCAATTATAAAAAATCCAGTTGAAATAATGCTTTTTAACCTCTGTAGTCGCTCTTTAAGCATTTTCACTCTTTCATATGGACCTGAAACCGCAATAATTTCTAAACATTTTCCATATTCTAAATGAACATGCATTGTAGAGATGATAAGATCATAAAAATGATGCTGGATGTCATTCTTCAATATTTCGTCAGTTTGGTGAACATTTGCATACATAGATGTTGAACCATAATCATGATCATGATCTGCTGGATGAGTAAGTTCCTGTGAGTGATCATGGTGTTTTAAGTCAGGATGTTCATGAGTTATAATAAGGGTGATACAGCCAACAACATTTCCTGAGCTAACTAAAGTGTTTTCGTCACTAATCATGAAACTATGCATTGCTTTGCGAATAGCATCTGATCTCGAGATTCCTATCTTATTTCTGAATTTTTCAAACTGTTCGTATAACTTCTCCGGAAGGGAAATTGTAAAACGTTTATATTCCTCCATTTTAAACAAGCATAAAATTTTTCTTTTAGAGAAGAAACTTATTTTTTAATGAAAATTGCGATTGGTACACTTGCTTCACGCCATTGAGCAATTTTTCCGGAATATTCTAAATCTAACTTGCTCCTACCGTGATCTCCGATAATAATCATCAAAGAATTTTTCCTTAATTGTTTATAATTACTTAAAATCCATTTGTCTGTTCGATTAATCAATTTTTCAATTAAATCTTCTGGTGTTCTTTGCTTCAATCTCTGCTGTTGCTTATGTAAATTTTCAAAGTCTAAATAATGCATCCATGAAAGTTCAAAATTATTAATTGTTTTTGCGGATTCAACCCAAGTTCCCATATCAGAATCTTTCGGAACGGATTTCGTACCCCCATCATAACGATCTATGTCTTTTTTTCTCCCAACTAAACAAGATTTCTTTCCATTGTCATTTAAGTATTTTAATAGATGGAATCTATTTTCATCTTTTTTAAAACTCCCGTAAATTAATTGATGTAGTACTCCTAACGTATAAGGATTTCTTGTACTTAACAATAACATAACTTCGGAGTTCGCAATCATAAATTCAGGTTTTAAGTAACTAATTTCAAATAACCCAAAATTATCTAGGAGGTTAATACTAATACGTTCAATATTGGGATATAGATCTAATATTTCTGGTATAGGTTCTGAAAGTATATCAAGGGGTGGATCAACCTTCAGTAATCGTAAAATCGTTGCGGGTAATTGATTCATATAACATTTTAATGTCTGAAGTTCAGAAATCTTTATTCACCGTGCCTAATAACTGAAAATTTAATTTGATTATAATAATTCTTATTACTATTAAAAAGATAATATAATTATAAAATTGTTATCACCTCATTTCCGAGATTTTTATTAATTTTAGACTAGAGTAAAATGAAAGCATTATACATTGATTTGAAAAATTCTGGAATCTCTGGAGATATGTTTTTAACCTCTCTTCTAGGCTTGATTTCAGAACCACATATTCTAGTGACTGAATTAACTGAGATTAAGGATTATCTTCCCGATGTTTCGCATCTAAAGATGGAACTATTAAAAGTGGCGCGATCAGGAATACAACCATACCAATTAAAAATAGAAATTAAAGAGAAAAAAGATCATCGCTCAGCATTGACATTACAGCAATCTTTGAATAAATATCTAGACGAAAAATCTTACACGAATTCAGCGAAAGAATACGCAAACCAAGTATTAAATAGTTTAATCCAAGCAGAAGTAGAAGTTCACGGAAAGTTGGCAGAGGAAATCCATCTACATGAGCTTAGCTCAATTGATACACTAATTGACATTATTGGTGTGACTACTATTTTAGAGAGAATTAATGGTTTTGATGAAGATTTTCAGTACTATTGCAGCGTTCTACCACTAGGTGGTGGTAATATAAATACTGCTCATGGAACTTTATCGGTGCCCGCTCCTGTAACCCTGAGCATTCTGAAAAACTCAAACTTAATTACGCATGGTGGTCCAGTTGAATCAGAATTAGTGACCCCCACAGGAATTTCACTGTTGGCAAATCTTAACCCCATTTTCATGCAATTTCTCCCAGAAATGAAGATTATAAAATCTAGTTGTAGCACTGGACAGAAAACGTTTTCGGATTTTCCGAATATCCTTCGTTTATTCTTTGGTGAACAAGAAGATACGAGTGTTATTATGAAATCTCATCCCCTTCAAGGTTATATTGAAGATATTACCGTCTTAGAAACCGATGTTGATGATGTTTCCGGTGAGATCCTTGGAAACCTGGTTAATGA
>JAEOTL010000040.1 GCA_016839845.1 Promethearchaeota archaeon | reverse complement strand
TGTATAATATAATAGGAACATCTGTTTTTTCTGTTATGGTATAATAATGATCATATAATCCTTTTGCTTTAGGTTTCAAATAATAGGGTGTGACGATTAATACAGCATCCACACCAATATCTGTCGCCGCATTAGTGGCATCTATTGTTAATTTAGTTCCAGATTCTCCTGTTCCGGCAATTACAGGCACTCTACCGTTTGTTTCATCCACAACAATTTCTATTACTTTTAAACGCTCTTCAAAAGTCATATTTACAAATTCTCCCGTAGTTCCGACAGGAACAAGCCCCGTAACACCTTGATCAATAAGATAATTTACTAGATTCCGTAAATTTTCTTCATTAATTGATTCATCATTTTTATTGAATGGTGTTACTAACGCTGGCATCACACCTTCAGGTCGAAAATTAAATTTTCCCATTTAAGTAATCACCTCTTTTTTCACTCCCTATGATGTAGATGCTTTGCTGCCAATATTGAAATTCCATTCTCTGTTAATAGTTTAGCGGTTGTATTAACAGCGTCATATCTATCTCTATGATTTAATTTTAAGGATTCCCAGAGTCCAGCATCAATAATTTCTTGCTTATCACGGAAATAATCGAGAATGTCAGTAGGATATTCTCTTGACTCTTCGACTTTAATATTCCCTCCTTCATGTTTTGCGCTTACATTCCTAACCTTTTTGGCTAACTCCACTAGTTCATCACGTCTATCATATGGTTGTCTTACTATACTTTTCCATGTCTCAGTAATGTGATGCTCCAAGCGAACTATATCCTCAAAATCAAATTCCTTTCTGATGTATGCTGAAAGCTCTAGTGTTTGATTGTTGACTGAATTTGATAAGTTATAACCAATTAAAGGACTTGAACCATCTTCTCGAGCAAATAATTTTGCGGTTAACAAAGTCCAAAGGCTTGAATAGGGATTATCATTTCCCATATATACCGAAATTTTGAATTCATTATTAATTCCTAATTTATACAAGAAATAACCTAATAGAACGGTGCCAGGATTAACATTTAATACCTGCTTTACACCATAATTGGTATAATAATATAAGAATTCATCAACCCATTTTAAAGCATTTTCATTTGGTTGCCCAACACCTCCAAAATACCCTGTTATTGTATCTGGTCCTCCAAGATGTATGTTAATTGGTAACCCATCTGGTCCTGGAGCAGTTCCCTTAGTATCAAGAGTTTCTACATATGAAGCACCAATTATTTGCATGGCCGCAGTCATAGCTAGGAGATCTCCATCTTCCTCTTGTTCTTTCATATTTCTAACCCTAATTATACGTCCGGGAATTAACTTTTGATTTTCAATAGCATCTTTTGCGATATCAATAAGAAAAGAGAAATATTGGCAAGAAGAAAGTTCTAATGTTACCGCAAAAGAATCATCAAACTTAATATCACTAACCCTATTCCCTAAAATCTGTTTTCTATAGTCTGGAATACTAATAAAGGATTTCATATCTCGTTGTTCTATAAGCCATTCAAGATCTTTTATGTATACTGAATTCTTTTTTTTTAGCTTATAAAAAACTGTATCGATATTTCGAGCTTCCTTAGCCTTCTTGTTAATTTCATCAATTCCCCCATATTTATCGATAATCTTTAATAAACTGTTTATAAGCGGATTTTCCTCATCTAAAAGAAATTTATTTAATGATTGCAGCGTTTTTTCATGAATTTTTAATTTTTCTCGTAATTTATTCATTTTTTTTCTCAGACCTATATAGCAATTTCATAAATTTAATACTATTTTCTCATGATTTTAAACCTTTTCAAAATTTATTGTTAGCTATTTTTTGATGATGAATTTAAATATCATTTTAAACTACTAATAATGATCAAAAATTTAGGTGGTATTAATTTGAAGAATAAAATTTATTTTTATTCTATATTATTACTGATATTGGGTTCTCTTGCATTTTATAATTCTTTAAATGTACATCAAGATGTTTTCCCGACTTATAGCTCCGAAAAATCAAGTTTAAATCCAATAGTTTCCGAAAAAATTCAAATTGGATATGAATGGCTTCAAACTTGGAGAGAAAATTATGGAGATCATTGTTATACTACCGCCATTGATGATGATGATAATATATATCTTGCTGGACAAACATTAATTACCAATGGAAATAAGGACACGTGTTTAGTTAAATATAGTAATGATGGTATTCAACAGTTTAATGTTACATGGTCTGGGAGTGGTGGGGATGATGAATGTCGTGCTATGGCTCTGGATTCTTCAGGAAATATTTACTTGACTGGATTCCACTATAATAGTATGTACTTAGCTAAATTCAATAGTTCAGGTGATTATCAATGGCATAGAACATGGAGTAGATATTCAAACCACGCAGATCGCGCATATGGGATCGTTATTGATTCCTTCGATAATATCTATATTGGTGGTGAGTCATATAAATCAGATTGGGTAGCAGATATGGTAATTATTAAATATAATTCATCTGGTGATGAACAATGGCATGAATTTTGGGGTGGAGATGAAAATGATCGAGGTTATGGATTGTCAATTGATACTTCGGATAATTTATACTTAGTTGGTTCTTCGTTTAGTTATGGCGCAGGAAGACAGGATATGGCATTAGTTAAATATGATATTAATGGTCAACAGTTATGGAATAGAACATGGGGTGGTACGGATGACGAATATGGATTAGCTGTAGCTTTAGATTCATCAAATAATATTTACATAACTGGTGCAACGGAGAGTTATGGTGCAGGTGATTATGATATGGCATTAATTAAGTATGATGCTACTGGTATATTCATATGGAATAAAACCTATGGTGAGGGGGGAGAAGAAATGGCAAGAGCTATTGCAATTGATAGTTCTGAAAACATATATATTGGTGGTAGAAATGACTGCAATATTGACATTGTCAAGTACGATTCTTCAGGATCTTTATTATTATATGGAACTTGGAATGCTGAAAAATTCGGTGAAACTAGCTGTGATAACGATGAATATTGCTTTGGTATTGAGATAGATTCTAACAATAATATTTTTATAGCAGGTTATGTTCAACCACCGGGTCCTGCTTATCTCTTTTGCATAAAGTGCAATTCTGAATTTAAGTCTCATTGGGAAGAATACATAACCTTTACGAGAACTATCGAAATATCAAAAAGTTTTAAGGCATATATGCAATTAGATCCAATCTCTAGGATATACCGTGATAGAACTCATACAGTTGAAGTTGCTTTTTTAATTATAGGATTTAATGACTCAATTAAAGTAGATGTTTCACCCACATCATCAGCAATCAAAACAATCAAAATTATTTTAAAAAATAAGGGTAATAATTCTATTGTCGAATTTACGGTTGTTTCAGGAGATACTAAAATATTTAATAGTTATGAAGATTATCTCTTCCAATTTTATTTCTATTACTCATATAGCTATATATCATGTGTACGTGCTGATGGGATTTATTGTGATGAAGAAGAAACTAAAACTGCTATTGGTGAGAAATATTCTGAATTTTTTGATTTTAAAGCAGCTAATCAATCACCTGCGATTCCTGGTTATGATTTTTCAATTGTTTTAACTATTATTTTAGGATTTAGTCTTTCTTTTATATATAAGAAGAAGTGGAATTTAACTCATTAAAATGGAGAAACATTTATATCTCAAGCTAATAAAATAGATAATAAAGACAAAAACAAACTAAGAAGTGATTTCACTGAAAATAAAAGTTCAACCTAAGTTGAAGAAAAAAATATTATTTTTAATCATTTTATGTTCGATCTTTCTATTCAATGTGTGTTTTCAAGAATTTGATTCTGGTAACCATCTGGTTATGAATGATTTAGATAACCTTAAAACGTCTGCGATGAAGGGTCTTAATCCTGATGATTTTGCTGAGCTACATGGGTATGCAGATCAATATGTTGATTGGAGTTTTTCAACCCTTCCCTCTCAAACTATTAATGTATGGGCTTTGGACCCCTTCCAGTACTCTTTATTTACATCTGGAATCCCTGCCTCAGGATATTTGCTTTCAACTAGTTCTAGCGGTTCTGGAAGATTGAACGTACCGGAAGGAAATACTTGGTATATAGTTTTTTGGAATGATGAAATTGGCAGTCAATACACAATTGTATCCTATACTGCGAATTTCGTAGGTGATAGTAGGCCACCCTCGATAACTGTCAAAAAACCATCATCAACATCTACCTACCAAACAGGTTCTAATCAAGTTATTGAGTGGTCAACTCAAGGATCAGTTGGAAATCTTAAGATTGAATTATATAAAGGAACTTCTTTATTTTCAACTGTAATTTCCAGTACTTCCAATGATGGACAGCATAATTGGAAAGTCCCTGGAAATTGCCCTCAAGCATCTGATTATAGAATCAAAATCACTTATATTTCAAATCCGTCTGTAAATGATTACAGTTCGTATTTTGATATTATTGAATTTAAATCCATCATTATTTTAGATCCTACAAATGGTAGTGAAGTTATTCCTAAAACTACTCATACAATCAAATGGGAAAGTACTGGTTCAATTGGGGATGTTAGAATTGAACTTTATAAAGGTCCTTCTCTCTTAAAAGAAATTAAATCTAGAACTGATAATGATGGCTCTTATTCTTGGGTTCCATGTTACTATGAAAAGGGTGGTTATAGTTATTATAAAATTCCTGAAGGATCAGATTATAGAATAAAAATAAGAGATCTAAGCTCTAGTACATATAACTTTAGCAAATATTTTACTATAACAAATTTCAAATCTTTAACTGTTTTAGAGCCTAATAGTACTTCTTCTTATAAACATGGCGAAACTATGACAATCAGATGGGAGACGGATACTCCTTGTGAAACGATCATAATCAAAGTATATTATAGGCCTCCAGGTCAAGCTGGCGCTGATCAAAAGCTAATTTTATCCGATATTCCTAATATTGGGTATTATAATTGGACTATTCCTATGGATTTACCACATGGCAATAGTTTTTATTTTGTTGTAGAAGCAACTGATAAAAGTGTTCATGAATTCAGTGATAACTTTACTATTGGAGACCCTTTACTTAATGCAGTACCAAGTTATTCTCTAACACTGATAATTGGAGTATTCCTATTAATGGCTGGTATCTATATTCACCAGCATCTTAAAAAATTCAAAAGGGAGCATCTTAAGTAGTTCTCTTTAATTTTTATTTCAGATGAGAGTTAGTCATAAACCTTTCGATAGTAGTACCAATAAATCTTATTTTTAAATTTTCTAATAGAGTAAATATAATTTATCCATAGTTCAACGTATCATGGTTTTATACAATAATTTTCAAAAACTTATAAAAAAAAACAATATTTTCAAATAAGAAAACAAATTTTATGAGTGTTATATATGTATAAACATTTTGTTTCAATTCTAGGGACCGGATTTATCGGATTATGTTCTGCTGCTTGTTTTGCTCAAAAAGATATAAAAATTTTAGCATCTACTCATAATCAGAAAAAAGCTGGGATAATTAATGATTTTAGAACTCCTTTTTATGAGGAAGGATTAGCTGAGATACTTGTTGATATTAAAAACAGTAAACCTGAACTTCTTAAATGCTTAACTGATCCCATACAAGCGGTTTTAGAAACCGATATTTCAATGATCACCCAGGGGACTCCAATGAGAGATGATAAATCAATCAACCTAGGTTATATCGAAAGTACTGCTCGAGAGATCGGTGAAGCTTTAAAGAACAGTGATAAGTATCATTTAGTGGTAGTAAGATCTACTGTTGTTCCAGGAACTACGAGGAATCTAGTAGGCAAAATAATCACTGAAGTTTCAGGTAAAGAACCGGGTAAAGACTTTGGTTTATGCATGCAACCAGAGTTTTTAGCAGAAGGAAGGTCTATTGAAGATACTCTTCGACCGGATAGGATTATTATTGGTGAAATTGATGAAAGAAGCGGGGCAATGCTTCAAGAATTATATGAATATTTTTATGGAGATCATTTGAAAAATTGTCCTATTAGGAGAATGAACCTTGAGAGTGCTGAATTAGTCAAATATGGGAATAATTGTTTATTAGCAACAAAAATCTCCTATGCTAATGAATTTGCGAACTTTGCTGAATTAGTTCCTGGCGTTGATGTTGTTCGGGTTATGGAAGGAGTAGGATTAGATTATAGGATTAATCATAGATTTCTTGGTGCTGGTGTGGGTTTTGGAGGAGCTTGTTTCCATAAAGACGTAAATGCAATAACTAAGTGGTCAAGATCTAAAGGTTATATTTCAAAAATACTGGAAGCGGTATTAGAGAGAAATGATCTTCGAGCAATACGTATTGTAGATATAGCAGAAGGGCTCGTGGGTAGATTAGAAGGGAAAAAAGTTACTTTACTTGGTCTATCGTTTAAACCTGGTACTGATGATATGAGGGAAGCCCCAAGCATAAGAGTTGTGAATGAGCTATTAAGAAGAAATGTGAACGATATAGTGGGATATGACCCTAAAGCGAAAGAATCAGCAGAGGAAGCCATTGGAGATAAGATAAAATATGCTGATTCAATTGAAAATGCATTGAAGGATTCAGAATGCGCTCTTTTGATTACAGATTGGGATGAGTTTAAAAAATTAACTCCTGACGATTTCAAGAAATATATGAAAATTCCCAACCTTATAGATGGCAGAAGAATTTATGATTATGATGAATTCAATAAGGCATTACCGTTTAGAGCAATGGGACGTATAAGTTTAAAATAGCTAGTATAATTATTTTCTTTTCAAAATTACTTTTTATTTCTCATTTTTATAGATCATTTTACAATGCGTATCTGTAATATTCTCTATTGAAAAACCAAGGTTCTTATATAATTTTTGAGCTTTTTCATTAGTTTTAAGCACTTGCAAATAAACAGACTTATTTCGACTTGTTGCTTTTGAGATTAACTCCGTTATTAAACTCGTTCCAATACCCTGATTTTGATATTTGGGAAGAATTTCAATAATAGATAGGAAGAATTGATTTTCTTCTTCTATGATTGAAATACAACCGATCTTTTTTCCTGTTTTTAAAATAATCTTAAGTAATTCTGGTTTAAAATTTTGAGAATGATAATTTTTCTGCCACTTTTCATCCCAACCCCATGTTTTTGAAATATATTCTTTTAACGTTTTTTGCTTAAGTTTATTAAAAAACGTATAATCTTCCATTATAGCTTGACGTAATTCAATCATATTTTTCCTCTTGACATAAAAGTCCTAAATATTATAAATTATATTTCGGTTTCTAAGTTTATGATTTCAAAATAAAAAAAGTAAGGATTTTTATTCGATTGGTAAATGCTTCATTTTTGCGATATCAGCATTTAATTTTCTACGATGTTCTTCCATATCTTCAATTCCTAGAGCTTTGAATCGTTCATCTAATTCTCCGGTATCTCGATCTAATATACTTCTACTTAGTAAGCCACCATCAACTAAGAGAGCATGTCCACTTACAAAACTGGATTCATCGCTTGCCAACCATAAAACCGCTTTAGCGATGTCTTCAGGGAGGCCTGCTCGTTTAATTGGCTGTATCTGAGAAAGGAATGTTGATTTAAGCATATTACTTAGTCTCTCCGACCAATCTTGAGGAAATCCAAATCCTCTTCCAAATATTGCAGTTGCAATTCCCCCTGGTGCTACGCAATTAACACGAATGTTAAATTCCCCTAATTCCATTGCAACTGTATGAGTTAAATGAATTATCGCAGCTTTAGCCGTACTGTAAGCATGAGGACCAAAACCCGTTCTCATCCCCGCTACACTAGCGGTGCTTATTATAGTACCATATCCTTGTTTTTTCATTATAGGAACAGCATTTTTCATACCAAGAAAGACGCTCCTCAACATGACCTCCATTGTTACATCCCATGCATCTGTCGGGGTTTCATCAATTGGTCCTCCCACACCCCCAAATCCCGCATTGTTAAACATAATATCGAGTTTTCCGAATTTTTCAACTGCGAGTTCAATTAATTTTTTAATATGGCCTTCACTTCGAACATTCGCATGCTGGTATATCGCATTAAGACCTAACTCATTGGCTAGAGCCTTTCCTAAATCATCTTGAATATCTCCAAGAACCACACGAGCACCTTCTTTTATAAAAAGTTTGGCTGTAGCTTTTCCAATACCACTTGCACAACCAGTTATTACAGCTACTTTTCCATCGATTTTTCCCACTAATTTTCCACCTATAGGTTAATAACTAATTATAGATATATCTTGATTTCAAGAGAAAAAAACCTTACTTTTTTCAATCAATTTCTAATGAATGAAGATCTGTTAATAACTTATAAAATTTCAATTCAAAAATCTTGAACGATTTGTCAATATTATGCTTAAGATTTAAATATTAGATTATGTTAGAAAGAATATACTCTAATGTCTAAGGGAGAATTCCAAAAAGAGATGATTTAAGAAGTATGCTCGAAGGAAACAATATTAATATACGCCCTTTTGAAAAAGAAGATATTCCTCTTTATCATGAATGGATCAATAACCCTACTATTTATGGGAGATATAATCCGTTTGTACAATTCTCAATTGAAGATATCCAAAAATTTTTTAATACAAATCCCGGAGATATAGTCATTTTTGTTATCGAGAAAAAAGATAAAACTAGAATTGGGATTATAACATACTTTATTGTTAAGGCTAGACCTTATGAACTATTAGAAATAGGATACTTTTTAATACCGAGTGAGCGCAAAAAGGGGTATTGCACAGAAGCAGTTAAAATTATGGTTGATTTTCTCTTTCTTTCAAAACAAGTAGAACGCATACAGGCAGCAGCAATTGATAAAAATATAGGTTCTTTGAAATTACTTGAAAAAGTCGGATTTACAATGGAAGGAACTATACGCAAGATGATGTATAATAGAGGAAATTGGCATGATTGTGCTCTTTTTAGTATTTTAAGAGAAGAGTGGAAGGAACCTAAAATTCTTAAAATTCAAGAATAATATTTATGAAAGATTCGCTTCTTATTTCAATTTAAAATTTCTAAAACAAAACAAACCCACATGAAGGGCAATTTTTCTTATCTCCTATCATGATTTTGCTACAATTAGGGCAAATATTAACATTTGTTTTTCTCTTTTTCTTTTTTTTCTGCACAATCGCTTCAGGTTGCGTTCTTTTTGCTTCAACCATCGCTCTCACATCTGCTGCGAATGGATCCTCTGTCTGAATGATTTGAGGTTCAGTTTTTGCCTCTAATTCATGTAAATATTCTACAATATTCTTCTTTTTCATTTTATTTAGTTCAGCAATAGTGTGAATCTTTCCAGTTCGAACATCGGTAATAAATTGTTCATCAAGTTTTAAAATATTAAAGCAGTTATGGCACCTAAACACGTGTGAAATTCCAATATTTGAAGTTTCAGCCCATTGAGCCCAGCATACTTTATGCGCAATTGCATCACAAGAAGGGCAGGTAACAACATCTTGATCATCACTTTGAAAACAAATAGAACACGTAGCTACTTTATTAACTTTATTTGGTTCGTCAGCTAAGTTTATGAAAAACGGTTGGTTATCAGGAAGAATCATTCTTATTTTTTGTGTTACAAAAGAAGGTGTAGATACTCTTTTCTTTTCTGATAACTCCATCAAAATGGGATTTAACTCTTTTGCCTCGTTTATTCCAAAAAGTTCTCCATTGCACAAATTGGTCAATTTTAAAAGTTTCTGAGCTTGATCAGAATACGGAGAACCGATAAGTACCGTGTCAATGAAAAAAGGAATATCCTTTACTCTCTTAACAAGGCTTTCTAATGCAGGAAGAATGTTATCTGGAATTTCATAAGCTCCATCATCTACTAAAATTAAGAGTCGAAAGAATTTTTCGGATATTTTTTTAAACACCTCAATAATAAAGGATATTGCAATAAAAATCCCACCAGCGATATTAGCTTTGCTGATATCCTTACTCAAAGACTTCAGTGTCTTTAAGATAAGTTCTGGGTCAAAAGTGAAGTGATCTAAATAATTTGGGCCATCTTTTAAAAAAACAATTAGATTAAATCTATCAGAAGGATCAGTTATCTGTTTATTTTTCATAAATTCGGAAATCGCTGTTGAAACCTGTTTATATTTTGTAAACTCCAGAGTAAACGCATAAAAAATAAGGCAGTCTTCGCTTTTAGATGCTTCCATTTTCAACTCTTTAAATTGGTAGTTAATAGTATAGAATTCTTAATATTAAATTCGAGTCTAAGTTAATAAGTTTAAGGATGAGGTAATTTTAATTGAATAAATTATATTCTCTGTACCTTCAAGTACGAAGAACAAATTTTTTATAAAACTATACTTTAAGTTAAATACAATATTTATCATATAGAAAGGAACTATAAATTAAATAAAGACCTATTAACATTTTACGCTATTGTAAGACATATTAAATATTTCTAATTAATAATGAGGGGAAGATATGCAAGTATACCGACTAAAAATTAACCGAAACATTTGTACTGGTTGTAATGTATGTGTTGTTTCGTGTCCTATTAATTTTGACCAATTGAAGAATACAAGCTCCTTAAGTGAAGAAAATGCTGTAATATTAGTCAAAAATGGAATAGCATTTGATATCTATAAGGAAAATAGAAAAATTAATTGCGATGGTTGCGGGGTTTGTATAAAGAATTGCCCTCAAAATGCAATTCGATTAGAAATAGTAGTAGTTGAATGAGGTGTGAAAAATTTCATTTCCGAAAATTTCAAGATCAATTAGTAAAGAAATAGAACATGTTAAAGTTCAATTCTTAACTGAGAGCTTAGAACTTATATTAAACAGAGAAAAATGCGTTGGATGTGGAACATGTGCTCGTGTATGTCCAAAAGATGCCATCTCTCGCGGGCCAGTTGGCTCATCCCGGCGATTTCCAACATTAGAAGACATAATCCCTGAGGTTTATGATCCTGAAGCATGTGTATTCTGCGGTACATGTGTATATATGTGTCCGTTTAGTGCTTTAACGCTTAAAAAAGATGGTGAAACCATTGAATTAGACAATATTCAAATCGTAAAGGAGCATGTTGTTCCTAAATTAGAGTTTGAAGCAAAAAAGATCACTAGTTTTAATGGTATTGAAAGAGTTGCTAAACAATATACAGAAGCCGAAATTAGCATTGTAGATGAAGAATGCCCTGGAGGATGTCAAACATGTTATGAAGTATGTCCTAGTGGAGCAATAACCACCCCAGAAAAATCTGATAAAGGTTGGGAATCAGTTGCCAATGTCGTTGTTGATTCTGATGAATGTATTGCGTGTGGGGCATGTGATAATGGTTGTCCTACTGGTGCTGTTAAATTGAAAATAATTGAAGTGAAAACTTCAGGAGAATATAGTGAAATGTTCTGGGATCCTTTATTAGAAAGATTAAAAACTCTACGATGGAGTGAAACTAAAGAGGAGGAGTAAACTGATGAGTATGAATAATTTAATTTTAATTACTTGTCGAACAATTAGTCAAGGAGTAGCACTTGAGGGTGGGAAGAACACTAGAGAAAATGTAAGAGCTGCCGCAATTTGTGCCTTTGATAAAGATGACTTTAAGAAACTAGATTGTCTTGTGGGAACTCCAATGAAAGTTGCAACTGAGTATGGTGAAGTGATAGTTTATTCAACAATTTCTGAAGAAGGACCTCATCCCGGTATAATTTTCATACCAATGGGTCCCTGGGCAAACCAAGTGGTAAATCCAGATTCACAATCCTGTGGGACACCAACTTATAAAGGAATGAAAGCCACAGTTGAGGCAATTCCAAATGGTAAAGTATTAGGTGCTGTGGAATTAATCAATACATTAAAGGAGGCATAAAAATGGTTAAAAAAATAGAATCAATCACCGATGTGATCTGTCCATTTTGTGGCACTTTGTGCGATGATTTAGAAGTAGATGTTGATATTACTGATCAGAAAGTCATAGAAGTAAGAAATGGGTGCCAAATTGGAGTAAAAAAGTTCTTTTCCTCAAATCCAAGTGAACATAGATATGATAAACCATTAATTAAGGATAATGGTTCTTATAAAGAAGTTTCATGGGAAGAAGCACTAGATAAAGCTGCTGATATTTTAGTGAAAGCCAAAAGACCATTACTGTACGGTTTTTCAAGTACAGAGTGTGATGCTCAAGGTAAAGGAGTGGAGTTGGCAGAAATCTTAGGTAGTATCTTAGATAATACTGCTTCTGTTTGTCATGGACCATCCTTGTTAGCGATTCAAGATGTGGGAGCTCCTACATCAACTTTAGGTGAATATAAGAATAGAGCAGACCTTGTAGTTTTTTGGGGTTGTAATCCCGTTCATGCTCATCCCCGGCATATTGGGAGATATAGTGAGTTTGTAAGAGGATACTTCAGAAAAGATGGTCGAAATGATAGAACAATAATAGTTGTCGATCCCCGGAACACACATACTGCCCAAATTGCAGATCAATTTGTACAAGTAAATCCAAATGAAGATTATGAGTTATTAAACGCAATGAGAGCGATATTAAGGGGTGTTGAGCTAGACTCTCAGGAAGTTTCTGGGGTTCCAATGGAAGATATTGTAAAATTGGTTGATACTTTAAAATCTTGTAATTTTGGCGTAATTTTTTTTGGAATGGGATTAACTCAATCATTATCTCACCATAGAAATATTGATGCGGCTATTTGTTTGGTTAGGGAATTAAATGATCATACAAAATTTTTACTAACTCCTATGCGAGGTCATTATAATGTTGCTGGGGCGAACCAAGTTTTTACTTGGCAAACGGGATATTCATATTCTATTGATTTTTCAAAAGGGTATCCTCGCTATAATCCGGGAGAGTTTTCTTCTGTAGATTTATTAATGAGAGATGGAATAGATGCTTCCTTGATCGTGGCATCCGATCCTGCGAGTAATTTTCCTGCTGCAGCCGTAAGGAATATGTTCAAACATCCATTAATCGCGATTGAACCACACCATACACCTACTTCCGTAAATTCTGATGTTATATTACCTCCTGCGATAGCAGGGATCGAGTGTGAAGGGACAGCTTACCGGATGGACAGTGTTCCTCTTAGATTAAGAAAGGTTAAAGAAGCACCTGGAGAATGTTTGACTGATAAGGATATATTAGAAAGGCTAATTGAAGTTGTAAAGAAAAAAAAAGGTGAATAAACTATGGGAGAGATCAAACTAAAACTCAAGGTAGAACCAACTTTTCCATTAGAAGCGGAAACTATATCCCCTGATAAATTTGCTGGGAAAACAGAAACGGAAATCAAAAACCTAATAGTCTATCATGGCAATGAGGAAAAAACTATAGGGAATTTTTTTGATGTTAAGGGAAAAGGAGAAGAAGTGAATGATATTAAAATCATTATTGACGGGAACCTCTCAAAAGTTAAACGAATTGGTGAAAAAATGACGGGAGGGGAGATAATCATTAACGGTGATGTAGGGATGCACGTAGGAAATAATATGACTGGTGGCAAAATACTAGTAAATGGGAATGCTGATGATTGGGCTGGTGCGATGTTAAATGGTGGTGAGTTAGAGATTACGGGAGATTCCGGACATTATGTTGGTGCTGCATATAGAGGGTTTTGGAAAGGAATGCAAAATGGAACTATTAAAGTCCATGGTAAAGTAGGGGATGAAGCTTTAACATGGGTAACTGGTTCAAAACCTGGAAAGAGGTTTCCGACTTTAATTTGTGGAAGTGCTGGGTCATTTTTAGGTATCCATGGTCATGGTGGCACTATCATTGTTGAAGGTGACTGTGATCGATGTATAGGGGCAGATCAAGTACGAGGAACAATCATAGTTAAAGGAAAAGTATCGAGAATTTTACCTTCCTACAAAAAAATTGGTAAAGTAAAGGAAATAGAATTGATGAACGGGGAAATTATTAAGGGAGTATTTGTTGAATATAGCGGAGATCATTCCGTAGAAAAAAATCATTCTAAGATTGACAAAAAAACTGAAAAAATCTCAAATAGCTCTAATGGCAGACTTTTTGTTGCCGCATAAGACTAAAAACTGCTTATTTTCGATCTAATTTTGTTATATTTATTTATTGGTATTATTATTATTTTTAATAGATGTATGATAATTACTAGATCAACACCTATAATGAGTTTGACAAAGTATGAGGAATAAAGTAGGAATAGTCTTATTGATACTTGGCGGAATTATGATGATTGTGAGTTCTGCCATTGGAAGTATTGGAGTTTATGAATTTCTACGCGACTATATTTCAAATCAGATCCCTTCAAACTTAGATTGGGTTAAAAATATTTTAAATATTCTTGTTGAAATTTTAAGATGGATTGCTAACACAGGAGGGGGTGCAGTAATCGTTGGGGCTGTATTTATTATGCTTGAACGTTATAGATTTGGAAAGTGGCTTGTTGGCATAGGATTAACTTTTGGATTGCTTGCTTTAATCATTTGGCTTATTTCAACAATCACCAATTTAGCAGGAATCTCCGTTCCTTATATAAATAGACTAAAAGGTCTTTTTGAGTTTAATGTTGGACTTCAATTTATCGGAGACACAATAGCAGTAATTGGTCGAATTTTTATCAAAAAACCTAAAGAAGCCAAAGAAGATGAAGAAGAGCAGGCTGAAATCTTTGAAGAAACTGAAACAGGTGAATTTGTTGACCAAGAACCTTCAGAGGACAAATATTGTCCTAATTGCGGTGCCATATTACCGTTAAATGCTAACTTTTGTAACGAATGCGGAAACAGTTTCGATAATTGATAAAACTATTTCCAACCGAAAGATCGATACTTTTCACTATTTTCTGTTTAATGATTTGGATTTAAAGTTACAATTAAATAGAAAGAAAAACAAAATGTGAGTAATATAAATATCCAATTTAAACAAAAGAATTTAAACTAGGGTGAAAATAATTAAATTACGAAGAATCTTAATAATAACTCTATTCTTAGTCTCCACTATAACTTTAAACCCACTATATTCTATAATAACACATTCTAATTTTACTTCAGATAATAAACCCACCCTTTCTCAACCAATCGTTTTGAGAATGGGGGTATCCGCACAAATCGTAAGTGGTAACTGGGATCCGGTAACAACAGATACTTATAATATTTTAGAGTATTATAAAAAAGGTTGTCTTGAACCGCTACTCTGGCTTACTGATGATTCACTAGAACCAAAATCACAACTTGCTACGTCTTGGGAATATGAATATTGGCCTGAAGGTTTTACTAATTCTTTAGGGTTCAATAATTCCGGTGGTGTAAAAGCAATCAATATCACACTTCGAAATGGAGTTCAATTTCACGATGGCTCTAATTGGAATGCTACAGTAGCAAAATGGAATATTGATAGACTCTACTTAATTAGTGGTAATTTGACCGGTAATGCCAATGGATGGGCTGATCAGAGAAATAGAGCTACCTGGTGGGATTCCTATCAAGATTGGGAACGATTTTTCACAGCAGTTTGGAATTTATCTGAGTATGAAGATAAATATTCCTATTATTATATTGGTGACCCTGCGAATCCAGCTAATAAAGTGCAAAATCCAATGCCCTCCAGTGGTAGTATAGATTTTACTCCCTTTAACCAGATCCCAATAGTCAGATGGGTAGAAGTATTTGAAGATCTGCCTTCCGGGGGAAAAATTAGGATTGAATTTAATAGTTGGAGTGAAGATGAAATGCTTCAGATTGTCTCAACACCACAGATTTCCTATCATGCCTATCATCAAGATTATACTGAGACAGGGATCTATGGCTATGATAATGATGATCCTGGTCCTGATCACATTATTGGTACAGGTCCGTACATTTTTGTAGAACATGATGAATTAATAGACTGGGGTTATATGCTGAAAAATATAAATTATTGGAACAGAACTGCTCTTGAAGTAGATGGTTGGTTTGATGCAGATCAAGTTGAACTTGTTCAATTCCCTCCTGGTGATTTAGGGAGGGATGCTCAAAACATTGCGTTGCTTACTCATGCTATAGATTATGCCTATGATGTTATGCCAATGCCGATAGATTATGATGCTGTAATGGCTAATCCTGATATTAATTATATTGAATATGGTGTTTCCGATTACATTACCCAGATAACTTTAAATAGCATAAATGAAACCTGGTGGAGCGGGGGAGTTGCTAAAGAATTTAACGGGTGGGGAGCGTTACCATATGGAACGTGGAATTATTCAACAAACGATTGGATCCTTGGAAATCCAGCATTACCTGGATTAGATTTCTCAAATATCGCAGCATGGTATCCTAACGAACAAGGGGTACAAGCGGGAATTCCTCGATTACTACGTGAAGCATTGACTTATGCATTTGATTATGACACACTCATACATAATGATTTGAATGATCGCGTAGTAAGAGCAGGTGGCATGTTAGGAGTTGAAAATATTTATTATAATTCTAGTATACCTTTAGGAGATTATAATCTCACACATGCACGAAAAGTTCTACTTGAACACGATGGAACTGATCAATATTCATTGACCCAGCCCTGGTGGCCAATTAACTTTTCTGCACTATTAGCAGCTAGAGGTATCGACGAAAGTAGCACTGATGCAGCTTGGCAAAGCGTTGCAAATTTCGATCCGATTTTTACACTTAATTTTTACTGGGATGATGCCCATCAATTATTAGCCGATACATTTGAAAGGGCTGTCAATAATCTAGGCATTGCGTTAGTTCAAGATGCAGATAATAAGATGCCCCAGGGTAAAACTATTTGGGATACAGTGGGAGCCTACTGGACTTTAACTTTTGATGGAATATCCTCGATCTGGTCCGCATCGGCGTGGTCTATGGATTATGCCATGCCAGCAACTAGACCATTAGGATGGGTTGAGGCAAATTATCGTGATCCTGATAGAGGAACATGGCGAACGGGATATTATCCTGTAGGCTCAGATTATGAATATTGGCCGATGTGGAATTTCGGATTTAACTATGATACAGAAATTGATTATTGGGTGGATCGAGCAAAGTTTTCAGATCAAATGGGAAGAAAATATTGGTTAAATAAAATCGCTGAAAAAGAGCATAACGAACTCTATCCTATGATTTATGCGTATCAAGCAAAAGAAGGAAGAGTCCTTTGGAATGATTGGGAAATGAATTTCAATCGAGGAGACCTCTTTTTTGCTAACTTTCGCTATAAGGGACCTCTACTATTACCAGGAGATGTTGCATTATCGAGTGATGCTGGTACACCTGATATAGACGGTAATTTTAATTTGATTTGGAACGTTTCGAGTGGAGCAAATTCTTATTCTGTTTACGGGTATGTTAGTCTGATTACAGAAATAAATGGAAGTATAACTTTAATAGCTGATCAAAGTACCACATCACCATACCTGATTTCAGGATTACCTAATGGAACTTATTATTATATTGTTGTAGCACATAATCAATATGGTGATACTTTATCTAACAATATTCAAATAACTGTTCAAATAGAGCCAACACCACCATCTTCCTTTGTTTTAAGTACTGACGCGGATTTTCCTGACAACGATGGGTTCTTTAATCTAAGTTGGACAACTTCTGATGGAGCTGACAATTATTCACTATATATGGATAATGCCCCAATTACTATTATTGACACTAGCATTTCATTACTAGTTGATCAGACAGCAACATCCCCATTTGCAGTTTCAGGATTGTTAAATGGTGATTATTATTTTGTGGTTGTTGCTCATAATCAATATGGTAATAGATTGTCTAATAATGTACATGTTACCATTAATATTCCTGGCGGGATACCCGAAATTTCTGGATATAATACATTGATATTGCTAGGAATCGCGTTTGTTAGCACTTTAATAATATTCAAGAACAAGAAGATAAAATCTAAATAAATCATTTTTTCTTTTTTCTATTTTTCAAGTCTAATTAAAAGAATTTTATAATAGATAGAGAATTTCTTTAAAACAAATGTATTAATATTTCATTTAGTCAGTTTCTCAAGTATTATCTGTATAAAGGTTAAAAGCTTGTTCAAACGGAAAATAAATATTACTAAAATAATAAAGAATGAAAAAAACAGGATTGAAGATATAGTTTTAGTTGAAAAGCCTATTGATTTATATGTCAATTCTGAACCTTTGGTAAATATCATTTGTTTACCAAAAGATCTTAAGGAATTAGCAGTGGGATTCTTATATTCCATTGGACTAATCGATTCTTCCAATGATATTAAGCATATCAAGATCTCAGAATTAGAGAATGAAGTATTTGTAACATTACAAGATTCAATTGATTTTGATAGTAATAATATAAATATGAATCCCGTAAGTAGAGTTGTTGATACATCATGTGGTATCCCCTCACCTTGGCGAAATTTAATTAAAAAACGATTAGATGAGGCAAAAGTCAAAGAGAAACTGTGGTTTGAAGATAAAATTAATATTCAATCAAAGATCATATTTTCTGCCATAAAAAAAATGCAAGTGGCTACACCATTATATCGAGAAACTGGGGGTTGTCACGGTGCTGCTATTTTTGATCTTAAAGGAAATCTATTAAGTGTTAAAGAAGATATTGGAAGGCATAATGCGATTGATAAAGTAATTGGTGATATGCTTATTCAAAATCTAAGTTTTGAAGAAGTATTTTTAACCTCCACTGGAAGATTAACAAGCGACTCAGTTTTAAAAGCAATAAGAGCAAAAATACCTATAGTTGCTTCCTTTTCTGCAGCAATAGAATCTGGTATTAAATTAGCGTTTGCTTATGGAATTACTTTAATAGGATTTGCTCGAGGTAGTAGATTGAATATATATACTCACCCCGAAAGAATAAATGTTTAAGAATTAAATCTTTTTAAAGACAATAATTGAATAGTAAAAAAGAGGTAAATCATAAAACAAACTCAAATCAGTCCATTCTTCAATGTTTCCTTTTATTAGTTTTTCTAAAAAGTTTTAAT
>JAEOTL010000355.1 GCA_016839845.1 Promethearchaeota archaeon | reverse complement strand
TCAATCCAGAAGAAGCACTTGAAGAATATCTAAGGCGATCAAAAGAAAAACAAGATGAGAAAAAAGAAAAGGGAATGGAAGAGAAAAAAAAAGATGAAGAAGACTATTCTTATTTTGGATCCATTTTGCAATTTGGATTTCCTAAAGGAGTCTCAATAGGTAAAATTTCTCCAGATGGAAGTAAATTGTTGTTATATATGAAAGAACGAGATAATATGATGTATACAATATCAGATGCATGGATTCTTAATCTAGAGAATTCAGAAACGATACTAGCTGAAGAACAAGTAAGGAATAGATTCAAAAAAATAACAGGAGCTTTAGATAGAAATCCGTTTCAAGTTATATGGAAAGAACATGGTATTTACATTTTTCATCAAGAAGGTACTGGAACAAGGTTAAAACGATTTAATGAACAAGGAGATTTTATGGAAATCAGTATAGAATATCTAATTATGGTTTTGGGGTTTGGTCTTGATATATCGGATACGGGGATTTTGAGTTTCATAGCTTCTAGTAAGGTTCATTTCTATGAAGTCTATGTATCTTCCCAAAGTATTGCTACGGAAGATTATGAAATTTCTTTTATCACTTCATATGACGATCAAATAGAGAACTGGAAGAAAGGAACTGTAGAAACTATACAATGGAAAAGTAAAGATGGAACTATGATTGAAGGAGTTTTACGAAAACCTGAGAATTTCGATCCAAGTAAGAAATATCCTTTAGTTTTCGATGTTCATGGAGGACCTACAGATGCAGATAATGAAAGATTAATTTCTTTTAGAGGTATGTTATACTATCCAACTATTCAATTTTTAAATAAGGATATCTTAGTTCTACACCCTAACTACCGAGGTTCAACAGGTAGAGGTCAAGCATTTCAAGAGTTAAATAAGGATAATCTTGGAGTAGGTGATCTTTGGGACATAGAAAGTGCAATAGAACATTTAGATAAGGAAGGTTTTATTGATACTTCTAAAGTTGGGTGCATGGGCTGGAGTCAAGGTGGATATATCTCTGCTTTTGTTGGTATTCATTCAGATAAATTTAAAGCAATATCCATAGGAGCAGGTGTTTCAGATTGGTATACCTATCATATAGCAAATGACATACCAATGTTTACAACTCACTATTTATCTAACTCACCATATAGAGATAGAAATTTATATGAAAAAACAGCTCCCATTAGCAAAATCAAAGAAGCAAAGACTCCTGCTTTAATTCAACATGGGGAGAAAGATCTTAGAGTTCCAATTTCAAATGCTAAAGAGTTATACCGAGGATTTAAAGAAATGGGTGTTCTTGTTGAACTGTTTATTTTTCCTGAAATGGCACATCCGATTACAAAACCTAAAGAAAACAAAGCAATTATGCATCAAAATCTTACATGGTTTAGTCATCATTTACTCGGTGAAGAACTAGATTTTGATTTGAATAATAATTAATACAGGTGCAAAGATTCGTTTATTCCGTTTTTTTTTTAATTTTTGTATAACAATATTATTATGTTTAATCGGATTTTGAAATAAATTATTTATACGAGAAATTTAATCTGTATGGTAACGAGATCAATTTTTTTGAGAGTAGTATGCAACATCCGAGTGGTTCCACGTTTCCAGATTTGAAAAAACATAAAGAAACAAATGAAGACGAATGCCCTAATTGTAATGCTAAAGTAAAAATCATAAGTATGAAATTTTGTGAAAAATGTGGATTTGAACTGAAACCCGGTTGTAATAGCCCAAAAATTAGTAAAGAAGACGGGTTCTATGTTTGTTTAAACTGTGGTTTTGTGTATTCCAGAATTCTTCTGGAACCGGGCTGGGGGGACCCTACCCTTCAAGAAGATGACCCATGGGTTGAGAAATGTGGATATTATAATCGTGAAAAGTTCTTATATAAGGGATAAATCCTATTCTTAAAAAAATTTAAAAAAACACGTTATTAAATAGTTACTTTAACATGTAAAAAAATAATGTAATTTATTCGAAACCTTACGAAAAATTATTGATCTTTATAAAGTGGGGATCCCGCTTTCATAAAACGATTTAAGTGACGCATTGACGCTACTATTTTTCCAGTTTCTTTTTCTTCTAATGTAGAATCAAGCCATAAATACTCCGTTTTCCCAGACATTCCAATACAAGCGTACTTCCCTTTTGCAATATAGGGAACACCAATAAGTGCTGGTCCGTTTATATTCCTCAGTTCGGTCGCACCATAGAAGGGAACAGCTTGGAATTCACTAGTGTCTGTGTGATCAAAACCCAACGACATAGCCTCAAACATAGCTGTAGGATATAAGATCGCATTTCCCCAAGGAGATTTTTCTTTTCCTTTATAGTACTCCAGTTGGTCTGTTATTCTTCTTAATCCGTTATTAGCTTCTTCTTGTGTGAGTAAAATCTCTCTAGAAGGAAGTTCATCCCCGACTTTCAATTTTGCTAAAATACGTAACTCCTCGGGTTTATTATTTCTTAGTTCTGCAGCTTGTAAATATGATGGTTCTTTGGGTGATCCTATTGATACTGTCCCTGTCATTATTTGTTGCCCATTTTTCAATTCAGCCCATGCTTTAACTTGCACATCTTTCGTGGCAATGGGCAGTATCTCTTCAGATGTGTTTGGGGGCAACTCAATGATTGCTCTTACTTCTTCTTTATCGGTTGTTGCAAACGTGTAATACATGCTAACAGTCCCCTGCTCAAACCAACGATCACCAAATATTTTCTGCGCCAATGGTGCAAACATGCTTAAATGTATAGTTCCTTGTATCGTTCCACCACGCATGCCCACACTTTTAGCTACATTATCATCGTGAATTGATGTAGTACTGCCTCTAGCAAGATTTTCTGGTGCTCGCCAACCTCCGAAAATCTTTCCATCTTTAATTTCAATATCATCTGCCATATAACATTTACCTATTCTTATTTTATTTTTAAAAATTGATATTAACTAATTGAATGTTTTTCAAAAAACTAACATATCTATATTACGTTTAAATCTTAAAAAAAATAATCATTTTGGTAATAAACTTATTTTATATAAAAAACTACCCCTAGTAGTTATTTATGATTCAACCCAACGAAATAAACCCTGCTAAGATCACCGATAAACTGATAACCTATCTGAGGGATGAATTTCGTGATTCCACAATAGATTATACCTCACCTTTAACTCAATTAAAAGGTGGTTTTGAAACTTTCATGTATTGCTTTAGGCTTAAGAACGTTAAAGAAGAACTGAATCACCGCCTGGTACTGCGATTATATCCTGAACGTTATAGTCCTGAAAATGCTATTTGGGAAAGCACTATACAGAATTCTTTGGCAGATGAAGGATATCCTGTTCCCAGGGCACACATTATTTGCACAGACAAGTCGATATTGGGTGGTGCATTCTTTATTATGGAATTTTTGTCAGGGGAACCCATGATGACGGCTTCTAAAAATGTACCTGAAATATTGGGAAAAACCCATACGGCTCTTCATAGAATTAATCCGAAGCCTTTAATCAAGTCTCTAAAAAAACAAGGTTTTAAAAAGAATCAATATCTTTTCAAAAAAACATTTGACAATGATTTAAACACCGCAAAAAATTCAGAATTACCCTGGGTTCTTGACATTGTAGAGTGGCTTATAAAGAACCGTCCACCGGAACCGAAGACTCTCGCAATCTGCCACGGAGACTTTCACCCGTATAATATTCTCATCCAGGAGGGGAAAATAACAGGTGTGTTAGATTGGGGAGGCACTCTCATTGCTGATCCAGCTATGGATATCGCCAATACAATTAAGCTAATTACGATCTTTCCAAAACATTTCCCCTTAGGGCCAGAATATGAATCAATCGATTTGGATAAATTATCACGATTGTACTTGGATGCATACCGTGCACAGATTCCCCTGGATGACACAATAATAGATTACTATGGAGTTGTGCGAAGTCTTAACAGTCTCTTAGAAGGTGTAGGGGGGAATCAAGTATTACGTCACCCTCCACTTGTAAAAGATTTACTTGAATTCATTCATGAAATCACTGGGATACGAATACCAGAGTCATTGGAATTGGATATTAATCTATAATCATTATTACAAAACGTATTCTAGTTCATCCTTGAAAATGACCCTTTTTCTTAATTAAATTGATTGGAACGTCTATTTACGTCTCTTTGGGCTTAGGGTGATCCTTTTGAGCGTGTTCCATCATTTTCTTTTTTGCTTCTTCTTCTGTTTTTCCTTTAAACGTCATTCCACATGCATTGCATGTAAGTTTTATTTTTGCCATTAAATATCATCCTCAATATATTTAGTAATAAAAAAGAAATGTGTTAATAATTTAAAATCTTTATTATTAGATTATAAATTCCAAAAACTATTGTAGACTTAGATGCATTATCCTTTACCCGTTTAACATTCCTATTGCTCTTCTATTCTGTAATTTGTCCTAAAATAGCTAAAATTAAAAAAAATATTACTCTGATAAACTTTTTAAACAACTTCAGATATAGTTAACGAAAATAGAATTTATAATTAAACTTATAAAAAAAATGAATGAATATAATCTAATCTCGAAGAAATTCTACCATGTTGTCTTGGAAGGTACTTCTTATGAAATAGGTCAACAAATTGGCGATTTGCTGTATAAAGATAACAAGTTACCTCGCCAATTAATTACATCTGGTCTCAGCGACCCCCAAAAACTTGGTTTTAATGATTTTAAAGATATTCAGGCATTTATGGAAGAATTTTCCCCCGGTATCAATGATGAAATGCAGGGACTAGCTGACAGTCTAGATGTGAATGTGAAGAAAATAATTTATTACGACTGGATTTTGTCAGGCCCACCAGGCATGTTTGGTTGTACACATTTTTCTGTG
>JAEOTL010000354.1 GCA_016839845.1 Promethearchaeota archaeon | reverse complement strand
TTGTCTTGCTGATTTTCGTTCATAGCTAATTTAAATAATATCTCTCAAACTTATATTCTGTTTTAATATTAATAATAGTGCTTTGATTCTATAAATATTGAGGAATAGTATAATTAAACTTACTTTATCTAATTTGCATTCTATGGTGGCTTTCTCTTACCATGAAGGATGAAAGAAATTTTAACGAAAAAGGAATTTTTTTTTTATCTTTTTTCTTCGTTTTTTGCTTTAAAAGTTCAATCTACATAAATGTTAGAAAGAAAAATGTTTAAGCATTATATAAATCTATCAAAAAAATGTTCAATAGGATTAATTAAAGAGATTGAATGAACCGACAAAACGAGATCCTTAACCAAAGTTATTGTTCTGATGCGGCGGAAAATTATTAGGGGGGAAATATTTAAAAAGGTTGATTTCGATCTTTATAAAGATAAGTTAAAAATATTTTATTTTTTGTTTAATTTGGTTTAATCTCTCCTTGGAAAAAAAATGTTAATTCGAGAAGCTGGTATCATCTTCAATGGAATTCCTGCTATATTTGCGAGTTATCATAGGGCAAGTAAGGAATCAGCAGATCTAATTTGTACAAGCGGACTTTTGAGTGGACTTTTAACATTTGCTGAATGCTTGCTAACGCCAATAGAATATTTTGAAAGTAGTAAATATACCATAGTTTTCAAAAAGGGGAGAATGATTGACTTCTACGGGAAAGTACAAGATGTGCTTGCCTTTTTGGTTATCAATAAAGATGACAGGCTTGAGAAATATCTAAACAAGACGATCATACCAATATTAGAAAAATTATTAAGGAAATTTATATCTGAATATAGTGGTTCCAAAATCACAGAGGTCGTTAAATTTGAGCCTTTTAGGCACGAGATTGATAAAATTTTCGGAACAGGAACTCAGACTTTAGAAGAGAAGGTAATATCTTTACTGCATTAATTAAAAAATATAAAGTTTGAGAAAAATTGTTGAATTAATTGACTCGAGAGAAGAATATATCTTTAATTTTGTTTAAGAGGGGTTTATATTCCAAGATAGTTAATTTCAAACGCATAAGATCCTCTATTTGGATATTATGAAAGTTTATATACGAAAGACATAAGAAAAGGAGACTTCAAAAACTTTTTTTTGAATTAAAATTACTTCACTTTAATATGGAAAAAATTAACTTGGATAAATATAAAGGTTTAATTTGGGACCTAGATGGTACTATTTTTAACATTTCTGATGCTTTAAATAAAGCAGTTGAGGACGGAATTGAAAAATATCAATTAACAATTAATCGCGAAGAAGTTATGGAAGAAATTGCCCATCTTATAGAAGATATTCAGAATTATCCCGTACCCAAAATCCTGCTAAATTCATATGAATTATTAAAAGTTAAATTTCTGGAGGGGATTAGTTTTTTCAAAAAGCTCCGAATCGCAATCTTTCTTTTCAACCAATTTAATAAGTATAAGGATGCTGAATCTACAATCTATAAAGGTATAGACGATTTAATTTCAAATTTATCCAAAAATAAATTGAGGTTAGCAATATTAACAAACAATAAAAGGCAATATGCTGAAGAAGTATTGGACAAATTTAATCTTACTAAATTTTTTAACCCCATAATTGGATTTAACGAGGTTTCAGAAACTAAACCTAATCCGGAAGGTCTTAATATTATTCTCAGTGAATGGGGAATTAAACCATCAGAAGCGATTTTTGTGGGCGATATGACATCGGATATTGATGCGGGAAAGGCAGCAAAGGTGAAAGTAATTTGCGTTGCTTCAGGTTTAGCACAAAAGAGTGCTTTATTAGAACACAAACCAGACATTTTAGTTGATAATACTGAGGAATTAATTCGTCTATTTTCATAATTGGAATAAAATTTTTAACATCAGTAGGAAACTAAAAAAAGAAGAATTTTACCCCAATAAGCTTAAAACATGTTATTCCCAACTCTGGGGATATCATCTCGACGTTAAAATTTATTATGTTAAATTTACACTATTCTAGAAAGTGAATCTTAAATAGAAAAGTGTTTACTAAAAATGAGCTCTGAAAAGGGATTTGGATTTAAAATTACTGTAATTGGGGAACCAGCGGTAGGGAAAACCTCACTCATTAAAAAATATACTCAGGGATCATTTCAGAAAGAGTATATTTCAACCCTTGGAACTCAATTTTCAAAGTATGAGGAGGTTATTGAGGGGGAAAAAGTAGAATTGTTTCTTTGGGATATAGCAGGACAAGACTCATTTGAAGCCTTACGTCAAAGATTTTACAAAGGGAGTAGTGGAACGATAGTCGTATTTTCCCATGCTCCTGAAGAAACAGGAAGTTTTAATAGGATTGAGAAATGGATAGCAGATATAAAGCAGAATTGCGGAAGTATCCCAATGGTTCTGTTTGGAAATAAGGTCGATTTAGTAGGAGAGGGAGAACTAAGTTCAAACCCAAATTTACCGACAGCAGATAGTATTGTAGAAAGTTATGCTAAAGAAAAGAGATTCTTGGGTTATTTTAAAACCAGTGCATTGACAGGACAAGGAGTATCAGAGGCATTTAAAGCATTAGTAAAGAAGTTATATATGGTCGCGAAGGTTTCAGACTTTGGATAAAAATTTTTCTTAAATTTGCTTTCTATAAATAGAAAATAAAAGAGATAATACAATCGAAGAAATTTCTTTCTTCTGATTTTATTATTTGATAAAAAAATCTTTACTTATGTACGTTTATAGATGAATCGATCCCAGCTACTTCTATTGGGCATTTCTAATTTCATATTTTTGCGTTTACGAATCTCTAGAATGAGATCTTCTTCCATACTTGAAGGAATCTTCTCGAATCCCTTAAACTCATAACCAAAGAATGCTCTTCCTTGAGTTGAACCTCTGATATCATCCGCAATCCCTATGGTTTCTTTAGTAGGGATCTGGCCTTTGATTCTGACGTATTCTCCCTCTGGAATGACATTTGTGATTCGTCCTCTGCGTTTTGTTATAATTGCTGTTACTCCCCCTTCTGTTCCTTGGGGTGTTTTAATGTCTATTCTCTGAACAGGTTCAAATAAGTGAGGGGCTGCGTCTAACATTGCCAATGACAGAGCAGAGAATGCCATTCCTGCAATCTGTCCATACTGCGTGTGTCTGGGGTCTTCATGTATAACCATGTCTAAAAAGACAGCTTTTATCCCTGTCGCGGGTTCATTTGCAATAATACAATTACCAAGCCAGTCTCTAAAAGCAGCGCTTAGATAAGATTTAACACGATCAAATCTCTGTAAACCTGAGGTACCATTAACTAGAACACTTCCTTGATAAACATCCACAATCCGCCTAGCTTCTTTTGCATCCCAACCAGCTTCTTCCCTAAGTATTTGAGCCCTATCCTTGTCATTTTGTAGATCATTAACTTTTCCTGTTTCAATTAGTCTTTCAGTAGTCTCATCTAAAGGTTCTATGAATAAAATCATTCGATTATGAGTGTTTGCTGATTTCGTATGGTAATTTGGACTTCTCTTAGTAATTTTTTCTCTATAAATTGTTATTGGTTCCCCAATATTAATAGCAACTTGGTTATTGATTCTTTTTGTTAAAATTTCTATTTGGAGAGGATCAATCCCACTTAGTATAAATTCACCAGATTCTTCATCTCTTCTATATTCTGCTTCAGGGTTTGCTTTAAGCCATTTACTGACAACATCATCTAATTTGTCAATCTCATGTGGATCCTTTGGTTTGAGACTTCTCGAAACAACAGCTTCACAAGCGTAATTAATTTTTTCGAAAGGGTGTATTAATCTTCTTTCTTCTTTATCTTTAGGGACATTATTTGTCAACATAAATGTTTCACCAGCTGGGCATACAAAACCGAATATAGCAAACAAATTTCCCGCAGGGATCTTAGGAATATCCAAAATATCAGTTATCTCCATTACACCTAGTCTCTTTACACGATTGCTGGAATCACTATTAACTAAATAAATCGAATCAGTTTGGTCGAATGTGCCTGAAAAAACACGACCAATTAGCGTAGCTTGATAGTTTCTCTTAGGATCCAAAAAGATCTTTGTAATCATCCCGAAAAGTGGTCCGTTTGGGTCACTCTTCATTAAAGACTGGCCTAATTCAGAATCTGTATCACCACCCCAAATATGAGGGATTCTATATTTAGAAGCTGTTATAGGATCGGGAAGATGATCTACAATCATCCTTAGCATAGGTTCATCTAAAGGTAAATTATCTCTTAACCATTGGATATCTCCTTCATTATATTTAGCAAATACATCTTGTGGCTTCAATCCTTGTTCCACTAAAATCTCATAGGTGAAACCCCATCCATGTTTGGCAGAACCAACTGCTACGGAGTTTTTAGCAAAGTCTATCGTCCAACCTGAGCCTTCAGGTCGTACTTTTTTTATAAGCTCATTAACTTCACGTGTAATTTTATCTATTTTTGCAAAAGTGTCTTGAGGGCTTAGTTTTAATTCACTTATTAATCTGTCAACTTTATTGATAAAAAGAACAGGCTTGCAGTATTCTTCTCCGACAGATAAACGGATATTAGTTTCAGTCTGGGTCATAACTCCTTCGAGAGCGTCGACCAATATTATCGCGCCGTCACTCCCCCTAAGTGCACGCGATACTTCCCCAGTAAAACTAATATGACCCGGAGTATCATTTAATTGAATAATATACGGTTCTTCTTCATCAGGTTTTCTAGGATCATTAAATGCTAGAAGGACTACACTCGTAAAGATGGTGATGCCACGTTCTTGCTCCTCGTCATCAGATTCCAGGGACTAAAGGAGATCTTTAGCTTTATCTGTCATCTGGAGCTGTCCCGCATCTTCTGGGCGCATAAGACCCGCACGACGTAATAAGTAATCTGTAGCTGTCGTTTTTCCATGATCTATATGAGCAGTGATGGAAAAGATCCTTTTCTTCTCATATGAACCAGAAGTCACCAGTTGAGCGATTTCGTCTGGATTTTTAACTTTTACCATTGATAATTCACTTTCATTTAATTTTAATCATTGATAATATTTTACTTGAGAATGAAAATATGCGAAATCATAAAAATTTTGTGGTATAAAATGGTAAAACCATATCTTTGAGGATTGTTATGGCCTTTTTTCCGGACGAAGTTCTTGTAGTAAGAACATTAGATACATTAATCACTTCAAAATTAGCGGGAAGTTTGACTTCAATAAAATTCTTCAAAAAACTGAGAAAATCAGTAAATTTTCTCTGTACTTCAACCCATAAAAAACCATCCTTCTCAAAATAAGTAGGATTCTTCTTAACAAATTTCTTTACATGAGTACTTTCTTTAATAGGAGGTCCTCTACGAGTATAAATTCGTGAAAGCTCGGGAGTTTCGCAATATAAGCATATATTATATTCATTTATCTCATCTTCAAAATACACTTCAAATACTATATTTGTAAAACGTTCTGTGTGATTTAGCTCTTTTTCTCCATTATTTTTTATGTTTTCCCCTAAAGAATGCAATTTATCTCTATTTATTGTATAGTGAATGTTATCATCACTGTTTTTTAACTCAACCACAAAGAGTTTTGAGAGTAATGAGGCGTTTAGAAGTTTAGGGTCAGCTATTTTAACAGGTTCTATTTCAAAGAAAGCTTTTTCCGGGTTTTTTAAAAATTGGGTAATTCTGTGATTGCAATATTTGTATGCTTGCTCTGATATAGCTGAACCGACATTTCTATTCTTATCGATGGGATCTACGATGATTAGATAATCATTTTGAAAGTGCGGAATCTTCTCTAAATCACTCGACTTTCTTTTATAGAAATCTAAAGGTTTTGAATTTAGGGTGTGAAAGTTATTAAAGACATTTTGAATAGTTTCATAATGATAGATCAACAATTCTGCACTATAACCAATAAAGCCAACCTTACCAACGGAACTTTTATCGCCGTAGCTATAATTTGCCTTGAAAAATTGTTTTAATAGCCTAACATCATTTTTTTGATTATTGGAAAGATTGCCTCTTATGAAACGACCATGCCATGGAGAACGGTCAACAGCAGTTATAGGTCCTTGGTTTTTAATAAAATCTAACTCCAAATCAAAATAAAGAACAACATCTATCTTTGTTTTAATGTCTTCTAAACTATAATCAACCGTTACATAAGGATGTTCAGCATAGAGCAGTCGAGGGTTGTTAAATTCCTCTGTACTTAAGCTCGGAATTATCCACTTAGTACATAATTCCAGAAAATCCTTCTTTGAGACCTTCTTTAACTTATTTTTACTAAGACCTTTGTATTTTGGTCGATAATATTGATAGTCTAATCCAATAAATAGATCAATATCAAAGTCATTTCTTAATTGGGTTTGTTTAATCCCTGTTGAACCATGAGGTTCGATAACTGTATAATCAATCTTCAATTCTTTTGACTTTTTCTCTATTTTTTCCTGTAGGGTTTTAGTTACATTACTTATATAAGCTATTTCACGAGGGGTGGGAATGATAGTTTCTAAAACTTCAGATAAAATTTCGTCAATAGAGGGCATAGAATTGAGAGATTGCTTTTTTTTAGGAAGAATTAAATTTGCTATATATACAATTACATCACACTTTTAAAAAAACCTTTTGAAAGCGATTTGAGTAAGCTACATTCCCCACCATGGATGAGATGTTTTACGCATTAGAGTAATGTATTCTCTCAAAGCGGTTTTTTGATCCGTGGTCAATTCATCGAGAAATTTGCCCATCAATTGTCTTACGTGAGATTCCGGTACGTTTACATAAAGAATTTCATCTTTTTCGATATCCCTACCGATTTCAATACCTCGGATTGAAATTGCAACCTCAGATCCCTTCTCAGCCTTCTCTATGGTTTTTCCCTTATCTTGAATTTGGTGAACTCTTCTTGCTTTCTTTCCTTCTGCGGTTATTAAAGAAACTTTTGGATATAGAGTACCCACTTCTACATGCACTCCAAAAACAGCGGGATCTGAATTTCTAAATATAAAATCAGGGATCATTTTGAGCTTAGCAGGAAGAACTAACTCACCCAAACCTTTGGCGGTATCTTCAGCTTTTCTTACCTCAGCATATTCAATATATTCTTCCAAAAGTCGATAAATAACGTTATTTGTGAAAATTCTAATATTGTCTATAAACGCTTGTTCTTTTGCTTCTGGTAGAATAGCTACATTGAATCCTAAAACGGCGGCAGAATAAGGATCAAGGCTCCTAACGATATTTGCATTCATGATATCCTCTTTTTTAATCGGTCCCACATCAGCAATACTTATTTTCACATCGTTTCTTGAGAAATGGTTTTCAAGGGCTTCAAGGGACCCAAGTGTATCTGCTTTCAAAACAACTCCTGCCTTTTCTGTTTTAATCCGTATACTCTCAACTTCCGATTCAATTTCGTTATACACAGCTTCTTCTTCTGAGGGATCACCAATACCTTTAAATGGAGATCCTGCAACAACATTATCAATATTTGGAGCGAGAATTTTAATTCCAACGGCTGCACTAACCATATCAACAGAATCAAATTTTTGTCGAGGATCTCTTATCTCATCTAAAGGCTTTGGCAGAAGCAAAGCTCGTACTTTTGACTTAATTGGTTTTTCTAAGCCACCAACAATAAATTCCTCCCCTTTCTTGATAACACCGTCGTATATTAAGACATCCATAGTAACTGCTTGACCTTTTTCTTTCTTAACTTCCAAAACTACACCTCTAGCAGGCCCTTCACTGAATTTCAAGTTTTCAGTTAAAAATTGCTGTACCAGTCCCATTAGAACCATTAATAATGTCGATATCCCCTCACCTGTTTTAGCGCTTGTAGGTACCATTGCTACTTTTTTGGTGAAATCTTTTATTTTATCATACCGATCGATTCCTTTAAAGCCCTCTTGTAGGAAATCTACTCCGATTTGAATTAATTTTTCGTCAAGAAAATCCTTTACATGAGGTCTTTGCTTATTATATGAGTCTAGAAAATCAGCATCCTCAGTTGACTTCCATCCTGAGATCCTATCTATTTTATTAACAGCAATAACAAAAGGTACTTTCCGCTCGCGTAAAATTCTTACGGATTCCCATGTAATCGGCATATTTCCGGCTGTAACATCTATAACCAATATCGCGATATCAGCAACGGCACCCCCTCTTCTTCGCAAGTTCATGAAAGCAGCGTGTCCTGGAGTATCTACGATAAGAATTCCCGGCAATTTGATATCTTTCTCGGCAAACTCTTGTTTAGATTTTCCTAAAAACTCTTTTATATCCTCAGTAGGAAAATAGGAAGCCCCGATGTGTTGTGTAATTCCGGCAGCCTCTCTTTGCTGAACTACAGTTCCTCTTATATAATCTAATAATGATGTCTTCCCATGATCGATATGTCCCAAAATTGAAGCAATAGGAGCTCTTATAAGTTTTTTATCGGTTTCAGTCGCCATTTGAATCACTTTTGATCTAGAGCTGTTGTAAAAAAACAAATTGATTAATACAATTAGATAAGATTTAATATGATTTAGATTTTATTGAATGTTTTACTGAATATGAAAACTAAGAAAGGTAATTTTTCAGATATTGAGCCGTATATGATAATTCGTTCTTTACCAACTCCTCAGGTGTACCTTGAGCGACAATTTCTCCTCCTTTTTCACCACCTTCTGGTCCAAGATCAATCAAATAATCTACAGATTTAATAATTTCCATATTATGTTCGATAATAATCACAGTATTGCCTTTATCTACCAATTTCTGAAGAACTTCTAACAAAAATTGAATATCGTACATATGGAGTCCTGTAGTTGGTTCATCTAACATATACAAAGTATTCCCTGTACTAGTTTTTCTTAGTTCTCTGGCTATTTTCAAGCGTTGAGATTCACCTCCACTCAAGGTTGTGGAAGGTTGACCTAATTCTAGATAACCTAATCCGACGTCTACAACAGTTTTTAAAGTTTGCTTTAAATTAGGAATTCTATCGAAAAATTCAAGCGCTTGATGAAACGTCATTTTTAATATATCTGAAATCGTTTTTCCTTTATATTTAATCTCTAGAGTCTCAGCGTTGTATCTAAGACCATTACATAAATCACATTTGATATAGACATCGGGGAGAAAGTACATTTCTTTTAAAATATATCCCGTACCTTTACACTTCTTACAGTGACCTGCTTTCGTGTTGAAACTAAATCTACCCTTTTTATACCCTCTTTCCTTTGATTCTGGCAATTGGGCAAAGATGTCTCTAATGTAATCTAAAGCTTTGGTATACGTTGATGGAACAGATCGTGGAGTTCTTCCTATTGGAGATTGATCAATATTGATTATTCTATCGATCGAATCATATCCTGTTATATCGTCAAAATCTCCTTCTCTTACTTTCGAACTACGCGTATTAATGAGATTGTGCATACCTGTGTAAAGGCAATTCAAAATTAAACTGGTTTTTCCCGCTCCTGAAACCCCAGTCACGCAAGTAAACACTCCTAAGGGAATCTTTATATTGATATTTTTCAAATTGTTTTCTCGTGCTCCTGAAATTTTGAGAAAATCTTTGGTTGGTTTGCGTCTAATTTTAGGGATTTCAATTTTCTCTTTTCCTCCTAAATATCTTCCAGTTAAAGTGTCCGATTTAATTATTTCATCGATGGTTCCTTCAGCAACTATTTCTCCCCCACTCACCCCTGCCAAAGGTCCTAAATCGATAATATGATCAGCATTTTCCATTATAGCATCGTCATGTTCAACCACAACGACTGTATTACCTAAATCTCTTAATTTTTTGAGCATATTTAT
>JAEOTL010000353.1 GCA_016839845.1 Promethearchaeota archaeon | reverse complement strand
TCTCAAGCTGATACAATACTAAATGAAAAGGGAATTACTGTGATCCCTGATATTCTTGCTAACGCGGGAGGATTATGCGTTTCCTATTTCGAATATATTCAAGATATACATTCATACTTTTGGAACCTTGAAAGAGTTAACGGAGAAATGAAGAGAATTCTAATAAGAGCTCTTGAATTCGTATTAAATTTAGCAGCTGATAAAGAAATTTCATATAGAACCTCTGCTTATGCAATAGGTGCAGAAAGATTATCAAAAGCTCATGAGTTACGGGGGTTGTTTCCATGAATTTGCAAAAAAAGGATGGTGATGCCACTTGGAATTAAATCCTTTTGATGTCGCGAAAAAACAGATTGACATTGTTTCCAAAGAAATGGGATTAGATCCTAATGTAACTCGATATCTTAAAAGAGTTGAGAGAGCTTTAATTGTTTCCATTCCAATAATGATGGATGATGGTTCCTTACGGATATTTGAAGGATATCGAGTACATCATTCAACTGTTCGGGGACCAGGAAAAGGGGGCATAAGATTTGCTCCAAATGTAAATCTTGATGAAGTGAAAGCTCTCGCCACTTGGATGACCTGGAAATGCAGTCTTTTAAAATTACCATTAGGTGGCGCAAAAGGAGGAGTTTGTGTAAACCCAAGAGAATTATCTAAACGTGAATTAGAAAAGCTTACTCGAAGATATGCAACAGGGATTATTAACATAATTGGACCTGATATTGACATCCCAGCTCCTGATGTTAACACGAACGCACAAATTATGGCTTGGATCATGGATACATATAGTATGAACAAAGGTAGAGCAGTTCCTGGAGTTGTTACTGGAAAGCCTATAGAAATTGGTGGCTCAGTTGGACGAAATTCTGCAACAGGTATGGGATTATTCTTTATTATTGAAGTGATGTGTGAGAAATTAAACACAAAATTGGAATCTCAAAATATCGTTGTTCAAGGGTTTGGAAATGTTGGGGGTTGGATTGCTACCTTACTGCATCAAAGAGGTTGTAAGATACTGGCAGTATCAGATATCTCAGGTGGACTTTATTATTCTGAAGGGTTAGACATACCAAAATTACTCAATTGGACTCAAGATGGAAATTACTTGAAGGACTTTAAGGATAAACGATACAAATTAATCACAAATGAAGAACTCCTTAGGACTGAATGTGATATATTAGTTCCCGCCGCACTTGAAAATCAAATAACTGAAGAAAATGCTGATAATCTTAAGTGTAAAGTTGTATTAGAAGGAGCGAATGGTCCTACATCCCCAAAAGCTGACGAAATATTATTCAAAAAAGGTATTTATGTGATTCCTGATATTCTTGCAAATGCCGGGGGTGTTTGTGTTTCCTATTTTGAATATGTTCAAGATATTCGTGCCTATTTCTGGGATTTGGATCGTATTAATGAGGAATTGAAACGCATCATGTTGGAGGCATTTGAAGGGGTTTATCAAGTACACAAGGAACGAAAAATAAATCTTCGAACAGCGGCATATATCATTGCGGTATCAAGGATAGCAAAAGCTTACGATTTGCGAGGAATATTTCCATAATTTTTATTAATTTCTTTTACATTTATTTCAAACATAATTAAGATTCACCCTATTATAGAAAATCTTGATGAGTCATTATGTTAAAAATAGAGCAACCAGATGATTTAATCTCCCTTTCTTTACATAACATCTTTACCTATCGTCGAAATGATAAGAAATTCATTCGTCATGTAAAAAATTGGGATAAGAAAATAGTACTCCATATTGAACCTTTTTACCCAATTACCGTTATTTTTAAGGGTTTGAATGTTTCTTTTGAAAGGTTCGAAATAGAGGATTTCGATTTAAAATTAAAAATCCACATAAATACTATGCTCGATATTGCTTATGGGAGATTACCACCCACAACGGCAATCGAGGAAAAAAGAATGGAGCTGATAGGGATTGAAAAGGATCCTAAATTAATGCCAAAGTTCTTCAATATTTTTGTAACCTCAATGAATATGGTTGCGAATGAACCGATAACAAAATATTATGAACTAGATAAGGAAACACAATAGGAGGGGGGAAGATATAGCAAAATTAGAAGAAAGGAATATTTATAAGAAGATATCTAAGGTAGACGTGCATTCTAAATTAACAGAAATATTCGGTAGAATGAATGTATCTGACAAACAGGTGGATAGATATCCTTATTCATATGATATGACTGAAAACGAACCTCACATGCCTGACTTTATCGTGATTCCTGAAAATGTTGAACAAATTGTTAAACTAGTGCAATTTTGTAACCAGTATGCCATACCAATTGTACCCTACGCTACTGGGAATAATGTTGGAGGTTTAACTATTCCAGATTACGGGGGAATAATCGTAGATTTTGGGAAGAGGATGAATAAAATTCTTCATGTAAATAAGACCATGATGTATGCTATTTTAGAACCAGGAGTAACTTTTGGGCAGTTAAAAAAACATCTAGATATGAACTATCCTGATCTTCGATATTCATATCCTAATGCCCCTCCATACTCAGGTGTAGTTGGAAACGCTCTTTTAAGCGGTATGACAAATTTAGGCGCAAAAATTGGGTCGATGGCGGATAGTATCAATGGTGTGGAAGTCATTACATCAGATGGGGATGTCGCTCGAATTGGATCATGCTTTTATGGGGTAGAAGGAGCAGATCCTGATAGCTGGTGGTCGCGTTACCCTATGCCCGATTTACTAGGATTATTTGTGAACTTTCAAGGAATGACCGGGCTAGTGACTAAATGTGCCGTGCAACTTTGGCCAAAAGAACCTATAGAAAATCCTCAACTTGCGTTATTTTTTGGATTGACTGACTTAGGTCCTTTTTTAAGAGAAATAGGAAGAGCAGATATTATAAATGATGTCGCAGCTTTTTCAGTTGAAGTTGCAAAAATGGAAGTAGGGATTCCTGAGCCAAAGAGATATCCCGGAGAACCTCCGTATACTGCTGTAATACCAATGTCAGCTAAAACAGAAAAACAAATGGAAGCAAAATTAGAAATTTTAGAAGATATTATTGAAAAACTAAACAACGACGGAACTAACATTCACCTGATTAATTATAATGAATTCTCCAAATTATTCAATTTAAAAGCAAGGAATATATTTGATTTACCCTCCCAAATTCTTTCCCTTCATGAATACAGTGGTCTTACGTGGTTTGGAGCGTATGCACCCTCCCATAAATTTGAAGAATTAATAGAAAAAACTGATGAGTTATACCATAAGCATGATATCCCTCCTTTTAATTACATTAAAATCATGAAAGGTGGTCATTATGGCATTTTTAGACCCATTTTTAGATTCAAAAAGTTTACTGACCAAGAAAAAATAGTAAAATGCCTTGAAGAAATAGCAGATGTTTGTATAGATCTAGGATGTATTCCCTATAAAACACCTTCATGGATTACAGCAAAATTACGCACTAAAATTAACCCTGGGTGGCTTAAATTATTTGAAAAAATTAAAACATGCATGGATCCCAATAACATTTTTAATCCAGGAAGATGGAATACCTAAGAAAAAAAAATAAATAAAAAATAAATTTAGATTGGTTAAAACTATAAACTTTCCCCAATTACTTCAATACTTCCAGTTGATGTACTCACAGTAAATGTATATCTAAATGTAGAGGCACCATAGTCATCAGAGGTTATTACTTTATCATTAGAATCTCCTATCCAGCTGAAACCTCCAGAACCGGATGATAAATATGTAACAGAACCAGTACTTGTCCCACAATCAAACTCAGCACCCACAGTGGATAATTTGTCTGTATATACAATATCAACACCTCCCGTTGAGGAACCTATTGTCCCTATCACATTCGCACCCATATTAATACTCTGATAGATTTCTACATCAACGCTTCCCGTGGATGTCCCGACATTCCACCCTGCATCTTGAGTGTAAAGCATATTATAACTCTTTAGTCCAATAGAACCTGTAGAGACTGAACAGTAAAGATCGTCTCCCATTATACAATTCGTAAAGTTCAAAGTGGCTGATCCCGTTGATGTTGAAGCATATATTCCATTAGAAAATGTATTATTATCAGCAAAAATACTAACGCTTCCAGTACTTGTTCCTAAATAAGTATCACCAAGGAATGCTGCATCCTCATCTGCATTTAATGCAACGGATCCGGTTGATGAAGACAAACTAGTATCATTGAGAACTACACCTGTGGAAGCGTCTAAATTGACTGAACCAGTAGCAGTGTAGGCGTCAATATTATAACCCACATCCGTTCTAAGAGTTACATCAATTTGAATGTTACGAAATAGCCCAAATAAGAAGATTGCTGTTGGTTTATTATGGAGCTCAAAATTAATTACAGGTACACTCACATTTTCCCAAATTATTGGTTGGAAAAAATCTGAAAATGTTTTACCCTCGACAAATCCCCCGTTAACAGAAATGGTAAGGTCAATTTTAACTACATTGTCGGTTGGTGTAGTATTATAATGAATTGAAATTGCCCCAACATCACATGAAAAGCTAACATCTTCTATTGGTGATGGAACACCAGGATCGTAAAGGTATGTGTCTGAAAAATTATATTCACCCCAAGTGAGGAATACTATAGTCCCAAAAATCGTGCCCCCACCGACAAGAAGTACGGCAACAGCAATAATAATTATTTTAAAATCTTTTCTCATTTTTTACACGCATAAAGTATTTTAGTTAGATAATGGGAAGAATTCTTGTTATTATTTAAATAAAATTTAGACTAATCATTGATATTTTCTTAATAAAAAAAAAGAGAAGATAAATGCTTAAAGATTCTTTAAAATAGTTTGAGCGAAATCCTTTGCTTTTTGAAATTCTTCTTCACTAGGGCGTCCCTTTAGCCATAAGTTATGTTCTTCAGCCTCTTTACGTTTTTCAGGAGGTAATCTCTCTAACATGGATTTGCGCATTGCTTCAGGGATCCCGAGACTTTCCCCACAACAATCAAATTCGGCAAGAACAGTGGAGGATTCCCCAATTTTTTGTTTTACAACTTTAAAACCATCTTGATAGCCTACTTTACTTGCGTGAGTACAGAAAAATGCAATATTTGAAGGTAAATCTGGAGCTGATTCTATTAAATCAGAAAGTGCTTTATTTACACGGCTTGCATAGATCCCTGATCCCAAAAATAAAAGATCATATTTACCCAAGTTCGAAGGGTCAACTTCCTTAATTGGTTTTATTTCTGCATCTTCGTCAGCACACCCTTCATAGATACTGTTAGCAATTTTTTCAGTATTACCAGTTTGAGAAAAATAAGTTACTAATATTTTGATTTTTAGTTCACCTTAACATTTTATAGTATAAAGAATATAGAGTTGATTTTAAAGGTGATTTTATCATTGGGTAATCGGTAAACTAAAAAATTCAATTGCATTCTTTATCGTGGTATTACTCACTAACTTCTGCGAAACATTGTGGGAATGGGCGATCGCGGCAATCGAATATCTTACATTTGAAGGAGTATTTATCGGCCCCCTCTTAAACGGATGCTGATAATAAGAATCCGTTTCTGTGACCAATGATGTTAATGGGGAATTTTTAGTCACCTTACTCCACCGATCAAAACCATAAGAAGAACTTGGAACTGATAACATATACCCTTTACCGGGTAGAAGTCTGCCATATTCCTCTGGCCCAGAAAAGCAATGCCATAGAACTTTCTTCGGTGAAATGGAAAATTCATTTAATATATTCAAAACTTCTTTGTTAGCTCCGTCTTGCTTATTATATCTATGCTTTGGATTTTCGCGATCGATTTCATGAGCTGCCGCATTTCTGACATGTAGAACATAAGGTTTATTAAATTCCTTTGTCAATTCAAATATTTGCTTAAGTACTCGTACTTGGTGATTTCTTTTATCCAATGTTCTTGCATGATGAAAATCTAATCCTACTTCTCCTATTGCGAGATATTTATCTTGATTGTTCTTGACAAATCTTACCCATTCTACCCATTCCAGATCATACTTATGCTTCGGTGTATACGTTACCGTTTGAGGTGCAAAACCACATGTAAAGCCAAAATTATCATTATGTTTTGTCGCAAAGTCTAATGTTTGGTTTAAGGTCGATTTATCGATTGTGCTAGTAATCAAGTACAAACCACCCTTTTTAAAATATTCTACGAATTGTTCTTCATTTGAAGGCAAACGATCATTTTTTGGTCGGGGGAAGGGTAAATGACAATGAACATCTATAAATTTTAAATTATCTTCTGGTTTTGGTACATATGATTTTGATAACATAACAATGACTTCGAACTAAGGAGTATTATGAGCTTAATTATTAAGCAACCTTAAACAATTTTTTTGTTTTTTAGTTATAATAAAATCAGACCTAGTAGTTCTGGTTCTGGTACAATTATTTATTATTAAAGATTAAATAACTTTCTTGATTTGTCAACTGTACCAGCATCAAATTTTCTAAACAGAGCGTAAGCAACAATGGGTACTACACAACCGCAGTTTTTACATAATAAGGGTGAATTTCCCATAACACAAAATTTTTGCGTACCATCTGGATAGAAGCTTTTTATTTGACCCGTTTTAAATATACAATGTGGTACAAATTCTTTTGTTAGGTACAATTCTAACATTTTTCTTGAATAAAAAATAAAATTTCCATATTCACGCATTACTTTTAATATATTCTTTATTGCCTTCCTTAATATGTCTCCTTTTAACAATAGTGGATCGTCAGGATAACTAGTATGCAATAAAAAAACCAATCCAGAAGCGCCATTATCATAAGCGATCTTAGCAATATCTTCGATCTCTTCATAATTTAATGCATGGATAGCTGCTGAAACAACCGCTTTGCTTTCCCGAACAGTTTGTATGACTTTATCAAAAATCTTTGCACCTCTTATCTTATTGTGAGTTTCTTTAGTACCATCTAAGCTCACCCAGTACATTGGTTGTTTAAATCCATCAAATCGGGGTAATTTTATTATTCCATTTGATACAACTTGAACTGTAGGGAATATTTTTATCGCTTCTTTTATAACATCCATTCTTAAAGTAGGTTCCCCACCAGTTAAAACAGCTATTTTTGTTCCTAAGTTTCTATGGTATTTAAAAATCTCAACCCATTTTTCCCTTGATAATTCTGTTCTTTTGTTTTTCAATTCTGATGTTGATGACATAAAATAGCAATGTGCGCAATTCAAGTTACATTGCCATGTTAAATCAAAATTCACATAGAATGGAACTTTTCTTACGAAGGACTGTAAAAAAGTTGGTCCCATTGAGGCAAATTTGATTATATTTGAAAATTTAAATAAACCCATTATTAATTTAATAAGAATAGATACTTTAAAAATAAGTTTAAATAGATATTTTATACGAATAATGATTATCGATTATTTTTTCTTCGTGGGTTCCTTATTAATTCTCAATATTATTGCTATCTATCACCCCCTGTAATATTCCGATATTACACAGATAAATATGTCTATTTGATTCTCATGAAGTATAATGACTACAGAAGGTAACCATAAAATGGAACTTTTTGAAGTAGAAGTGGAAATGTATAATTCCAAGATGCGGCTTCTAAATTGGCTCTATGACGAAATTAAGATGCAACCTGGCCTATCTAAGGATCTTCTTAATGAAAAGGGTCAAAAACTTCCTCTTAATCTATGAGTCGAAATAGGGACACACATTACATTTTAATTATTATTGAATTAATGATGAATTCAATCTTTATTATTCCGATATTAATTTTTTCATTTGAGGGTATATGAATAAAAATAACAGGATAACGCTGATCTGCTATTTTAAGTGCAAAAAAATAAATGTAATTGCATAAAAAGTATCCCCCGTAATGAGACAATCCAATTTTTATAAATCCTCTAAGATCAGCTTGAATTTTATTTACATCTAATAATGTGGGTATTCTAAGTTTGACAGCAGCTAAAACAGGACCGCATTTAAAGCAATTATAGTTGTCAATGCCGAATGCTAAATTCCATCCATACTTTTCAATATGATATAAATCATCTGAATGGATTCCCAATAATACTACTAATTGAGGTAGTGACTTTAAACTATTAACTAATTTTCTATATTGTTTGACACAATTCTTCCAACTGACTGGTAATATTTTTTTAACAACGGGAAGATTTCCAATTTTATTTGAAAATGATTTTACAATCTCTTCGCTAAGATTCCTTGAATGATTATCAAATGGTTCGAATCCTGTTAAAACTATCAATTCCAAAACATTCAAAACATATATTTAAAAAAAAAATAAAAAAAAAATTAACAATGCAATAAGGTGGATTAATCTTCAGCTTCAGCGGCGGCTTCTCTTGCCTTTTCCTTTTCCAAAGCGATTAATTGCTTTTTAAAGCCATTAATTTCTTTCTGAATTGCCTTGATTTTATTTTTCTTGTCGGTTTCAATAGCTTTTAATTTATCGTTTAAAGCCTTTGTTTTATCG
>JAEOTL010000352.1 GCA_016839845.1 Promethearchaeota archaeon | reverse complement strand
TCTATTGATGCATTTTCTATTGAATATGAATTTAATAAACTTCTACCATCTACCTCAAACAGGTTTTCGAGATATGCGCCACTGTTTACAGACCAAGAACCATTAATGACAGTCCAACCGCTTGCAGGTCCGTCAGGTTGGTTGAAATCGTCAAAGAAATCATAAATTCTACTTTTATTTGTAGGGGGTTTGTTGCAATCATTACACCCATAATATAGATAATAACACCCATCATAAGTGTTTGGGCTTACTGATGATTGAGTTTTAAACCAGATTTGAGTGTCAATTGTATTAAAATTTGTTTCGTTTGCACGATCAAGTTCTACCCATATATTGTGAGTAGCATTATACCATACTATGCGAAGATCATTACCATCCTCTCTGAGCTTTCCTGCTGAAATTAGGCTAACTGTATTTAGTGAAACGTTTACAGAATACCCATTAGGAAGGTTGCTTGAATGCTCATTCTCTAATTTTAACGGTACTCTATATGCATAAGATGAGTTCCACCAGTTGTTGAGTGATGGTTTAATTATCTTAACTACAATATCTCCAAGACCAACAAATCCCTTTGAATCATTTACATAAAACCTTATTTTTTGTGTCCCATTTAATAAATTATCCCATAAATCTTGATCAAAAACATTAATAATTTCTTCATCAATTATCCCTGATAACGATAAAAATGAAGAATTTTTGCTTCCTATTTCATACCAAAAAGAATCACCTTTCCCTTCTTCAATTTTTACTCTATAATCGGCAGCAAATGTACTATAACTAGTATAATTTAATGGATAAGAGATTGAGAGCGATGGAGGATCCCACCAAATTGGATAAATATCTTGACTATCAGCATTACCGTAGATATAATCATAAGGTATATCGCCGATATAATCATCATTAGTATCTTTACCAGTGTAATTATCCCAGAAATTACCTACTGATGAGTTATACCATGAATTAAAGTTAGTCTTACTATCATCTACTGCGTGTTTACCATTTTCGATAAATTTATTTCTATATAAATTATTGCTTTTGCTATTAGGACCATTTAAATACACCCCGGTTTGAGAATTGTTTTGAATAATATTTCCAACAATATTACTTCTTTTACAATTGTGAATAAGTATACCAGTTTCATTGTTGTTTGATATAGTATTATTAATAATAGACCCATCATCAGTAGTATCTAAGCTGATTCCAATACTAGCATTAGAAATCTGACAATTTTGGATAATGAAATAGAATCCTTTAGAACCAATTATGGAGATCCCTATATCATAGTTATTAGCATTGACAGACACATTCTCAATTATGAAGGGATCATCAACAGTCCCGTTACCGGTACACCATTCATACGTCTGATTTATTACTTCCCAAGTCAGTAAAGCATTATTTTGGTCAATTTCTATGTGATCTATAAACCAATTTCCTGATTCCTTAGGATTAACATTTTCAAATTCAATATAATTCTCATTACTATTAATGCCATCATCCAACCCAATATAGAGAGGACAACTAACACATAAAAAAAAACCACACAAAATTATAGATAAATAAAATAATTTCTTTCTGAATTTCTTATGAGTAAAAAAACATAATCCAAGCAATCCGATAAAAATTAACAATGGTTCATAAATAAAAAACATGAAAATCTTCTTTTTCTAACAACCTAACTCTTTTAATTAAAATATTGAATTTCAACATTGGGGTGGAGTTCTATTGAATTCGATTAGATTAAAAACAATTATTCAAAATTACAACAACATATAAAAAGTTTTATTTTTTTTTAACAAAAATGAAAAAAATTGGTTTATCTAATCTTCGAATTTGAAATATTTTAAACACTCTTAAATATCTTATTGAAATGAATTTAAAGAGTATTGCATGTGATAGGTAAAAGTATCATTATAAGTATTCCGTTAATCCAATAACTCATCTAATTTTTTTAAAAGGGCAAATACTTCTCTCCCTTTAGACGTAAGTTCATAATAACAAGATTTATTATGTTTGTCAACGATAAGTAATCCTCTTTTTATAAGAGCATCTTTTATTCGAAGAAATGAATTATAATAACTAAATTCATTGAGTTTCTTGTAAAATGTATATTTATCTGCTCTAAAATTGTCAAATAGAGAGAGGACTTGAAATGTATTATAGATTCCTCGCTTATTAAGCAATTTTATTAAAACTTCCATGCGAAAAACACCTTTTAAAAAATCAATCTTTAAAAAATATTCCTATCCCAGTTCTCCCATAAAAATTCGGATTAAAAACTTTATGCCTCCCGACAAAACTTTTTTTGAATACAGTTGTTAAAATTAAATCTTTAGAATATAGAATTTATGAGAATTCTTAGATAATTTTTAAAATTTGTTAAAAATAAATGAGAAAGTTGACGCTTGAGATATATACCCGCCCTTCTGTACTGAATCCGTCGCCAGATTACAGGTGGAGCATCAAACTATGCGGTCTACCTAAAGCTCGCTCCAAGTTCCTCATCGCTTTCATTTGGCCTTGCACCAAGGTTTTAGCTCGTTCCAACCATTCCTTTCTGCAATTTCTTTGGCTTATCCAATTCATTAATATGCGCAGTAAGGCAGTGTCGTTTCAGTTGCTAAAATACGATTCTCACCGTAGTAGTTCTCTACACCTTGCTTGGAGTGTGGGGCGAGGTTCCTCAGCGGGTTAAACCCACCGTCAGCTCCATATCTCACTCGTCTTGTTAAAAAGGGAAAATTAGTATTTAAAATTTTGGCAGCGCATACAAAAAATCAGATTCACAAAAAGATATAAAAAAAAGGTAATTATTTGGTTTTACAACTCCATTTGCATTAGTTTTGCAACATCTCTTTGACTCATTACGGGTTCAGCTTTATAAGAAAATCCTTTAATCCCATAATAGGAACTAAATAATTTAGAGATATACAACTGTGCTTCAGCTATCTTTTCATCATCTACATAGATAATATTATAGCTCTTACCACCTTTCCTTCCATCAGCTGTCTGTAAAATTTGCCATTTCTTTAAATAAGATGGTAATTTGGTTATTTTCGCAGCTGCTTCTCCAAGCGCTTCGATTTTATCAAATGGAATCCAGGTTGTTACCATATAAATTGCCATTTTTAGATTTCACCTATTAATTTTACATATTTGTTAAAATTAGATTTCGGATTAAGAATTATTTAATTAAAAAATATTTAAGTATTAGCTTTTCTAATCACTAAGTTCATATTACATTATATCAAAATATATAATGAACCCTAGTTTTCTGTAAACTCCCTCTCCTTGGTTAGAAGATTGAAGAACATCCACTCAATATCCCATCTTAAAGGCATCTACTAATGCGGATCTATTTATAGTAAGTGCTAATCCCTTATTTCTATATTCGGATAGAGTTGAAACAGCATGGAGACCAGCAACTCAAGAATTCTTACTGAACATTAATTGTCAAAAGATTTTGTATATTAAAAATAGAAAAAAAAGATATTATTTTAATGTTTTTGAAGATATATGTATCTAAATTAGGGAATTATGGTTAAAAGATTTGCTAGAAGTCCGGCTCCTCCATTGAACAACAAGAGGAATCCCATAAAAATCGATGCTGTTAAAGACATTACTACTAATAATGTATTTATACTGGGCCCTGCGGTATCCTTGAACGGATCTCCAACAGTATCTCCAGTTATGGAGGCTTTATGTATATCAGTTCCTTTTCCGCCTAAGTTACCATCTTCAATCCATTTCTTAGCGTTATCCCAAGCACCACCCGCATTAGACATCATCACAGCAAAGACAAATCCTGATAAAATTGCACCAGCTAAGAAAGCTCCAAGTGCAGCAACTCCAAATAAAATTCCCACAATGATAGGCACTGCAATGGATATGATACTAGGCAAAATAAGTTCTCGTATTGACCCTTTTGTCGCAATATCTATTGTTTTGCTGAAATCAGCAGCTTCTTCACCGGTTAAGATTTTAGGATTTTCTTCAAATTGTCTTCGAATTTCATCAACCATCTTTGCTGCATTTCTTTGTACTGCTAGTATTAATAATGCAGAAAACAGAGCAGGAATTACTACTCCAATAAATGCACCTATTAGAATATTTACATCTAATAAATCAATAGCAGCGATAGTAGCACCTTTTCCTCTGGCTTCTTCGACAAAAGAAAAAAGCAATGCTAATACCGTGAGGTTAGCAGCACCTATGGCGAATCCCTTTGTAATTGCTTTCGCCGTATTTCCTGCTGAATCTAATCGATCAGCTGTCCGGATTACATCTTCACCCAAGTCACCTTGTTCTGCAATACCTCTTGCATTATCAACAATAGGACCATATGCATCATTTGATACAATAGTCCCTACAATTGCTAACATTCCCACTGCTGCCATTGCAACGCCAAAAAAACCACCTAACCAAAATGCAATTGCCATAGCTAATACAACCCCTATTGCTGGAGGAATAACACTGATTAGCCCATATGAAAATCCAGAAAGAATAACAACAGCGTGCCCTTCCTTTGCGGCATTAGCCATGTTCCTTGTGGGTTTTTTGTCATCTCTAGTGAAATAATCGCTCGTGAAACCTAAGATGATCCCAGCTAAGAGTCCAATAGCAGACGTAGCCCAAATTCGCCAGAGTAAGCCTACTTCGGCAGGATCAAGTCCTAACGTAAGGAGAAATGTAAACAAAGCTGACAATACACCATAAATTATAGTTGCTAAATATGTCCCGGTATTCAGTGCTTTTCCAGGTTCATCAGCACCACGTATCTTGATTATATAAATTCCTAATAAGGAAGCGAGTAATCCCACTCCACACAAAACTAAGGGTGTTATTACGAGAATAGCACCAGCATTTGTAGATGTTAAAGTAACATTTCCCATTGGAGCAGTAATTTCTCCAGCAACCGCAAAAATTGCAGCGAGCATCATTGCGGCGACAATTGAAGCAACATAACTATCAAAAAGATCACTTCCCATTCCCGCGATATCTCCAACATTGTCACCCACATTATCTGCTATTGTAGCGGGATTTCGAGGATCATCTTCAGGAAGATCATATTCTGCTTTCCCTACAAGATCCGCACCGACATCTGCAGTCTTGGTGAAAATACCTCCACCGCATTTCATAAATAAAGCAATACTACTTGCTCCGAAACTAAAACCTAATACTACAAGGGGAGATCCAAAAATCCAATATATTACTGATACGCCTATTAAAGCAACTCCAACTACTGCTAAACCCATAACAGAGCCTCCAAAGAAAGCTATATCAAACCCTTTTTTGGTTCCTATCGTACATCCCTGGGCAGCTCGAGTATTTGCCTTGACACCAACATACATTCCTAACCATCCAGCTAACATTGAACCAACAGCGCCGATAAAGTATGCAATTGCTTGCTCCCAGTTGAAAAATACTGCTAACCGTGAAGTTGATTCTATTGGGGAAGGTAAAACGAAAAAGATGACCAGTCCTAATCCAAGTACAAAAATGCTTAATATTTTATATTGTATTTTTATGTAAGTTTTTGCTCCTTCTTCGATATATCCTGCTACTTCTTGCATTCTCTCGTTTCCGGGGTCCTCCTTCAGCACAAGATATCTAAAGTACATAGCCATTGCGATCGAGATTATTCCTGCAATTAACGCAACGATTAAAATTGTTGGTACAGCCATATTTTTTCACATAAATTTTGTTTTTTGAGTTTTTAAAAAAAAATTATACAATAATATCACTCAAAATTTCTTAAATCATTAAAACATTTTGAATTAAAGAGAAACCATTCTTCTCAGAAAAAGTAAAACATTTTAAATTGAATTAACTGACTAATATTAATTCATAACGATTAGTTGAGACTTTTATGTCGAAATGCATCTAGAAATATTTTATAATGGTTAGATTAGTTATATGGAAGAATATAAATGTGAAGTCTTGATAATTGGTGCGGGTCCTGCTGGATTTAGTGCGGGTATTTACTGTGCTCGAGCTAATAGAGATGTAATTATTCTTGATGGAAAAGAATTATCATCATTAGCACAGGCAGAAGAAATTCAAAATTGGCCAGGAGAAATTGATATTAAAGGAAGGCATCTATTGGAGAAATTTAAAACTCATACGGAAAGTTATTCAGAAAACATTAGAATTATCGACGGTGATGTAATCTCACTAATGCTTGGAATGGGGATAAATAGAATATCAACCAGAACAACTAATTTTACTTCTGATGTTGTTATTATTGCTACTGGCAAAGGTACACGAAAAGAAATAATAAAAGGAGAGGGAGTATTACTTGGATTTGGTGTCTCTTATTCTGCCTTAAGTGATGGTCCCTCATATAAAGATAAAGTCGTCTATTTGTTTGGAAAAGACGAGGAAATGTTAGAAAATGCTTTATCTCTTCATCAAATGGGATGTTTAGTGCGTGTTATTACAAACGTTGGAATCGAAGAATTACCTGAAAAGGTATATCAAGTAGAAGAAGCGGGAATTGATATTTTGGAAAATATGGAAGTAATTGAAGCTGTACCTGATTCGGAAGGAATAATTGAAAAAATAATATGTAAGTCTAATAATCCTGAATCAGAGGATTCAGAAGAGTTAAAAGAATTTGAATTAAGTTGTCTATTTATTTTTTCACATATTTCCTCAAATTCAATTTACAAAAAAGCAGGAGTGGAATTAGATGATAAGGGTAATATTAACGTAGATCAAGAACAAAAAACAAATCTTAAAGGAGTGTTTGCTGCAGGGGATTGTACAGGGGGGGTATTTCAAGTAGTTTTTGCTACAGCTGAAGGAGCAAGAGCGGGAATAAATGCATGTAAATATCTTCGACAAGTGCAGAAAGATTAAAATGACTAAAAACTCTAATGTAAATAAAATTTAAACAATTACTAAGATTATAAAGATTATATTAGAAAAGAACCACAAAGGAAAGGAGACCAAAATTGTCTGATATTAATAAATTTGATTTAGTAATTATTGGTGGTGGGCCTGCTGGATTGACAGCTGCAATTTATGGCGGAAGAATGGGTTTAACAGCGGCTGTCTTTGAGAATAAGGGTTTCGGGGGCTTAGCAGGTACTGCTCCCAAGATTGAAAATTATCCAGGATTTATTAGTATTAATGGTCTTGAATTAACGGAAAAGATGAGAGAGCAAGCTGAAAATTGGGGTGCCACTCTTTTTTACGATGAGGTCTCTGCAATTGATCCGAAGGAGATGACCATATCAACTTATGGAAAAGATATAAAAGCTAAAGCGATTATCATTGCGACTGGTTCAAAACATTTATCACTTGGATTACCTAATGAGTTTAAATTAGTAGGTAACGGAATATCTTACTGTGCTACTTGTGATGGTCCTTTATTCCGGGATCAAGAAGTTGCTGCTGTTGGTGGTGGTAATGCTGCAGGCCTAGAAGTGATTTATCTTTCAAATGTAGCTAAAAAAGTTTACCTTATTCATCGACGACACTGTATGCGTGCAGAAGCGTGTATAGCAGATGAGGTTGATTCATTAGAGAATGTTGTACCCCTCTATAATTGCGTTATTGAGGAAGCAATAGCTAAAAATGATAAACTGGGAGCATTAAAAGTAAAAAACATTGAGACTGGCGAAACTTCTAATATCGATGTAAAGGCTCTCTTCATCGCTATAGGTGTTGAACCACAAAGTGAATTAGCAAGAAAAGCAGGGATAGAACTTGATGATGATAATTGTATCAAAGTCAACAAAAACCAGGAAACAAACTTTCAAGGAGTATATGCCGCAGGAGATGTCACAGGAGGAATTCGACAGGTAACCACTGCCGTTGGTGAAGCAACAACCGCTGCTATGAATGCATACCTCTACATTAAACAAGGATGGTATGGAGAGGGAGTGAGAAAATAAATAAAAGAATTCTTTCTTTGAATGAGAGAATTTTATTGCATATTACTTAGATATTACACGAAATTATGTAATATCACGATCACATTGTATTCATTATGAGTGAATGCAAATTCTCAGGATTTATCGATGATTTCTTGGTCTCAAAAGAGGTAGAAGAGGGTTGTGCATCATCTACGATTAGAGCATATCAATATGATCTTGAGAAATTTATCAATCTGGTAGGAGATATAGATTTGAATTCTCCACTGGTGAGACAGAGGATCCGGCTATTTCTAAAAAAAATTAAAGATATGGGGTATACAAAAAAAGGGATAGGACGAAAGATAGCCTCTTTGCGTTCCTATTTTAAATTTCTAACATTAAATGAATTTATTGAAAAGAATCCAATGAGTACTATTAAAAGTCCTAAGATAAAGCTTGAAGAGTCTTTGCCAAAATTTCTAGACATATCCGATATTAATGTCATTTTCAAACACTTACGAGATCGAACTCTTTTTAGTTCAAGAAAGAGTCAACGCTATTATCTAATTGTAAGAATACTTTATTCAACTATGGCGCGAGTAAGTGAGTTATGTAATATCAAAATAAAAGATATAGATTTCGATAGAGGTTATCTGAGGTTAAGAGGAAAAGGAAATAAGGAAAGGATCGTTCCAATTGATCAGAAAACGTTAGATCTATTCAAGGAATATTTAAGCAATCGGATAACATACGACTCTGATGAATATCTTCTTGTCAATACGAGAAATCAAAAACTCAGTCCTCGAGTAGTTCAAAATGATATTAAATCGATTAAAGAAAAGTGTGGTTTCCCAGATTCAAAGATAATGACACCACACGTGTTTAGGCATACGGGAGCTACTCATCTAAGGAGATCAGGAATGGATATCAGTGAATTGCAAGATATCTTAGGACATTCAAGCCCTAACACGACTAGGATTTACGCAAAAAATGATATTACGAAATTAAAGCAATCCTACTCAACGATGCATCCCCTAAACAATTCTAAAGATTTTTGAGTAAATATTTTTATTTTCCATTAATCCATTTTATATTAGAATTAACGTATATTCATAATTATAAGAAAGTTTATACTTAATTTGTCCCATTGTTACTTATATATTAATACCACAAAAATTGCTCATTCGATTTATTATGGACGAAGACGCATTTAGAAAGCAATTCATGAAGAAATCAGTTTTTAAGCAATTGAGTTCTCTTGATAAAAGTTTTGTCCCAGATAAACTGTATTGCAGAGATGATATCTTAAACACATTAATTGTTAATTATAGAAGAATACTAGAAGAAAAAGAGCAACCATCGATTAACTGTCTAATGTTAGGAAAAGGTGGGATCGGAAAAACTGTCACAGCACGTTATTTCGGTAAAAATTTTCGAACTGTCGCATTAGAAAAGGATGTAAAACTCTTCGTTGAGTATTTTGATTGCATAAATTTCAGATCGAAAAGTAAAATCATTAGAGAACTGTTATCTCAATATACCCATGGTTCTGGACGCGGTTACTCAGACGACGAAGCATTAAAGTTAATTCTTTCAAAATTAGTTCGAGATGATGGCTATATGCTTTTAATCATTGATGAGATTCATTTACTTAAGTCAGAAGAGGTATTAGCTTTCTTGAATATCGCAGAAACCTTTGGACACCACAATGCAAAACTATCGATTTTACTTATCAGTCGCGTTTCTGATTGGATGAGAATAGAAAATGAGCGAATCTTGAGTCGTCTAAACGAGAAGATTCAACTCCAACCTTACAATTTTGAGGAATCAATGAAAATATTAGAATACAGGAGTGAATTAGCATTAAAAGAGTATATTATTGACAATGAACTTCTGAGAATGGTAGCACAGATTGTGGTAGAAAACAAAGATATGAGACATGGCATAGAAATCTTACGTAAGAGTGGATTGTATTGTGATAAGTACGGAATTGAGAGTATTAACGCAGATATTATTAGAGAAGCTTCTGAAGAAGTTTATCCAACATTTAGAGCAGACATTATTGATAGTCTAAAGGATCAAGAATTACTAGCGCTACTCGGGATTGTAAAAACTCTGATAAATAACGATGCGGCTTTTGCACTGGTCGATGATGCTTATGAAGAATATCAATCATTATGTGAAGGGTATTCAATAGAAGCGCATGTTAAGATGAGCTTTAGAAAATATGTCCGTCAACTTAATGATCTAAAAATTATCGCTTCAAAAACAGTAAGAATAGAGGAAGCCACACGAGGGCGACACTTAGAGATTACATTATTAGATATCCCAGCGATTAAATTAGAAGAATTACTAGAACAGATCTTTGAAAGGAAATTCGGGGAGTAAACTACGGAAGGTTCACATTACCTGTAATCTTTTTCTTTAGATTCTTTGCTGGAAGAATACCAATCTAACCATTCTTTTCGCCTATTTTTTTTCCTTTGTGATTCATCGGCATCTGTAACGTTTTCATTTCGTACTTTTTTCCAATATCGGTCAAG
>JAEOTL010000351.1 GCA_016839845.1 Promethearchaeota archaeon | reverse complement strand
CCTTCCTTAGTCTCCCGATAGTCAAGTGTGGTTTAAATTTGTTTCTTCTATCATAAGGAATGTTTAATTCTTCATATAATAGGTTTTCGACCAAATCTTTAATTCTTTGTAAAAATTCTAAATCCCCAATGAGCTTTACCCATAATACAGAAAATTTATTGAACTGACCAACTCCTTTGAGAAAATATTTTCGATTTTGCCCTTGAAATAGATCATTATTAATGTTATTTTGTATAATCGTGTAAATTTTGGGTGCTACAGGCTCTGGGATGTTCCCTAAGAATTTAACTGTAAGATGGAGATTTTCTGGTTTGACTAATTTTATTTTTTGTTGATTTTGCTTTAAACGAGATGAGTAGGATGTGATATTTTCAATTGTCTTTTTATCTTTCAACTCAATAGCAATGAATGATCTTATCATTTTTTTCCCCAATATTCGTAAATTCTCCAATTTTTATCTTTAAGTTGTTTTTTTTGTTCAGGGATAAGGTGAACGTCATTTAAATCATCCAAAGTGGACGATTTGATCATTTCTATAAGGTCCCCTAAAAATAAAATAACCATTTTTCCTCTCGTGTTAGCATCAGCACTCGCATTATGAGGTATTAACACCATTCGAATTTCTGGGCGCTGATTTTTAATTTTTTTGAAACGTTCGAGAGTTTCTTTTTTGAGTGGTTCTATGGGGAAGACATCAAAGGCAATATTAATAGTAATTTCCTTTTTTTCTAACATATCTAATAATGTGGTCAAATCCAGTATTGGCCCTCTGGCAGTATTTATTAAAAGTGAATTTTTTTTCATCAGGCTAAGTAAATCACGATTTACTATTTTCTCAGTATAGTTATTTAAAGGAATGTGTAAACTGATAATATCCGCCTCTTTGAAAAGATCTTCAATGTTTTTTCTAAACTCAAGTGTATGAAAATTCCTTTCAAAATCCTTCATCTGCTTAATATCATAATAAATGATCCTTAATCCCCATGGAGATAATTTTCTCACTAATTCTTTTCCTATCTCACCAAGTCCAACAATCCCAAGCACTTTATTCGTTATAGCAGATGAAAGAGATTGATCTAAATCCCATTTATCATCAGGAGTCCATTGATTATCCCAAACGTAGTTATGAAGATCAACTAAATTGCGTAAATTCGCCATAATTATAGCAATTGTGTAGTCTGCAACCGGTTCGTGAAGAACTCCTGGTGTGTGGGTTATTAAAATGTCATCGTCTTGAGTTCTTTGAATATGATTAAATCCTGCTGTTGAGGTAGAAATAGCAAAAATACTTGATTTTTCAAGGAGATCGGAAGTTATTGTATGACTCAAGTGGCACCCAAGAACATCTGGGCTAAAAGACTCAATATCCTTTTGAATTTGAACTAAAGTAGGAAACCTTCCATTAAACACTCTTACTTCTGAGATATTTGTTAAATCTTGCCATAATTGTTTGATTTCATCTCTGATATTTTCTGAAATTGCTCCATTAGTCCCAATCTGTTCAATTGTAAATACATTTGAGGTAAGATATACCTTAGGTTTATAGGGCATATCATAACCAGTATTATTTAGAATTTTAATTTTTTGGTTACAAAGAAAAAAGAGAGTACTTTATCTCTTAATTTTATCAGGTAAATAGAAATTATACGTTTTCCTAAATAATTTGGTTTTGATATACCTATCAATTCTCCTAGCATTTTGGAAAACTACCCAGATCAACTTATCGCTTTTATAATATTTATAGACTTCGTCAAACGTAAGTGGATCAATCCCAAAATCGTTTGCTTCCTCTTCAAAAAATTTATTAATTCTACTGATCAATCTCGGGATTATTTCTGGCTTCTGTTCTTTAAAGAAATTAGCGATCAAATCAATTGTTACCAATCGCCAATCATAGTATCTATCCACAACTTCTTGTAAAAATAGTGCTTTTAATAAGAATCTCAAGAATGAGGGTGCACTTTTAAGGAATAATTCGGCTTCCATGGCTTCCACATCATTTCTTCGAAACATTGGTGTACTTGTGTCCAAATAGAGCATTTTCAGACTTTCATCGATTTTGGGATTCTTAGGATCATAATCCATCACCACAAAATTAGAAATTTGACCATCTAAGCCCACCTCTAAATTCATATTGTCTCGATTAAATTCCCATACTTTTTTGAATTCTCTCATAATAATGATAACCAATATTTCTACCTCATCATCAGAAATATTATGAATAATTTTATTTCCCACTGCTTCAGCATTGATTTTCTGTTGAACACTATAGAATTGGATTTGATCTTTACTGTCTTTAAACCAGAGAACATCATGATCAGGGAGATTTAGTCCAATATCTTCAGATAAAATTCTACAATACTCTCTATATGCCCATACATGCCTTCTAACTTGAGATTCGTTATCAAATATAGGAATTCTTTTATAAGCCAAATGTGCAGGATCATCAAGTATTTCAAATACTAAACTTATCTCACCGAAACCGAGAATTTTTATTGGAATTTTTCCCTTCTCGGGATGTATAGTATCTATGGTTTTTTCAAACTCTTGTAGCAATTTCTTATCAATTTTCAAAATTATTCACTTACTTATTTAGAAAGCTCTTTCTAATTTAGTTTAGATTTATTTTTTCTTGTTAATAAATGTTAATTAATAAATTAGATTCATCTAGAAGCAGATTATGTAGAATATGAGGTAAATCAACTAGATTTATTTGAGATAAAAAACATACTTATTAGGATATTCGAGTATGATGACAACCGTGCTCTGAGTAAAAATCTAGTTTTCTATGATTTGAGTTCGATAGATCTGATTTCGAATATCCCTTATTTTCGAGATTTCAAAGAACAAGGTTTGAGTCAAACCATTCAAAGTATATATGATTCATTCCTCTCTTGAATTTTCGTTACCATATCTTCTCTATCTGTTTCTCTTAATCGTTCGAAATATCTTCTTAGTTGGTCCCGTGTATGGAATGGTCCACCCTCTTTTAAAACAGTTTCCATGGGATCCAGCTTATTTGGGGATTCTTCCAACATTAATTTCTGCCAGTTATTTAAAAATGCTAATCCTTTATCTCTAACCTCTGGTTCCTCATCAGCAACATTTAATGTCATATGAAAATCATTTTCAAAATCATATAACATTAAATTTGGAAAATCTTTTAGTCCAGTATGGAAAGTCTTCATTAAAGTCCAGTTATCAAACCGTACACTTCGCTGACAACTCCAAGCATTCTGACTGATAACAAGGAACTCACGTCCAAAATTTTCGTGATTTTCTATTTTGTTAAAAAAACTTTCCCCGTCCCAGAACTGAGGAACATTTACCCCAAGACCTTCAATTAGCGTTGCTGCAATATCTGATTGATATATTAATGGTTTATATTCTTCATGCCAATCCTTATTAGGCCACTTTATTATCATTGGAACTCTATTTGTGATATGACATGCAGTTGCGTGATCTCCATAAACATTCAATTCTCCTTGATTTTCCCCATGATCTGAGCTTATCATGATTATTGTGTCGTCAAAATTGCCATAATCTTTCAAGAGATCGACAATCTTTCCTATATAGTAATCTGCATACTTTATCCCTACATCATATCCATCAATCCATTTCTTATAATCAGTTAAATCATTTATTTCTTTAATCCCCTCTAACCTTGGAAATCCTTGAAGGGGAAATTGAGATGTAAATCCTAATGGTTCTCGAGCAGAATGAGGACCGTAGCTGTTTCTTTGTTTATCAATGATCTCTTGAGAAATCCACGAGGGAGCGGGTTCATTTTCGAATGGGTTTCCGAATTCCATCGGGGTCCGATAAGGCGTATGGGGATCCCAAAAATTAACATGCAGAAACCAATTATCCCTCTTGTTATTGTTTTTTATCCATTTCTCCACAATGGGATAAACTTGATCTGCTCGTTCAAAACCCCTTAATCCGGGATTATACATTTCCTTCCATCCAGAGTAGAACCAGAATGCAGAATGTCTTTCTGCATAGGGAGAAATAGAAACAGGATAAAATTTAGCTCTCCTAAGCATGCTTATCCAGTTATACCTCAGATATTGATCCTGAAATCCCCGAGTCGCACCGCTTAATCTCAAATCTGCTGTTGTCCCTCCATGACCTACAATCCCCGAATGAATACCAAAACGACCTGTAAAAAGAGCTGCCCGTGATGGTAAACAAGGGGCGTCAGAAACATAACAGTTTGTAAATTTAATCCCTTCTTTCGCTATCTTATCAATATTTGGGGATGTGTTCCGATGATACCCATAGCAACCAAGATGATCCGGTCTTAAGGTATCAATATCGATGTAGAGAATTCTCATAATCTTATGATAAAACAAATTGTTTTTTAAGTTTTTTAGATTCTTTAATCCAAATTCATTAAATTTATTAAAAGATAAAATAATGCCAGAAACTCCAGACTGGGAAAATCCTGAAATAATTGGTCAGAATAAGGAACTTGCGCATAATACTCTTATTCCATATCAAAATATTAAGTCTACTTTGAAAGGTGAGGCAGATAAGTCAATTTTTTACCAAACGTTAAACGATAATTGGAAATTTAATTGGGTACGAAAACCAGAAGATCGTCCCAAAGATTTCTTTAAAATAAAATATGATGATAGTGAGTGGGATACCATTGCAGTTCCAAGTAATTGGCAAATGAAAGGATACGGAATCCCAATTTACTTGAATATTAGGTATCCACGAAGTGTAAAGAAGAAGAATATACCCAAAATTAGCCATGAATACAACCCTGTGGGATCCTATAGAACTGAATTTACTGTACCTAAGAATTGGGATGGCCGAGAAGTGATAATCCATTTCAATGGTGTGAAATCAGCGTTTTATCTCTGGATAAATGAAGAAAAAGTTGGTTACAGTCAAGGATCAATGACTCCTGCGGAGTTTAATATTACTAAATATCTACAGGAAGGATCCAATGTCTTAGCTGTGGAAGTATATCGATGGTCTGATGGAAGTTATCTTGAAGACCAGGATATGTGGAGATTAAGTGGAATTTATCGAGATGTTTACCTATTTTCAGTACCGAAAGTGCATATAAGAGATTTTTTTGTGTATTGTTCTTTTGATGATAATTACCAAGATGCTATCCTAAAAACTCAGATAAAACTATGGAACTATGGTCATACTGATGCTAATGGTCTCAAAATTGAAATTCTGTTGTTAGATGATGAGCAGGAAAATGCAAAATTAGCATCAGAAAGTCTTAATATTGATGTGAATGCTGAAAAAATTATTGAACTACACACAGAAATAGAGAGTCCTAAAAAATGGTCCGCAGAGATCCCAAATCTGTATGATATTGTCTTACAGCTAAAGAATGCCGATGATGAGATAATTGAGGTTGAGCATTGTAGATTTGGGTTCAGACAGGTTGAGATAAGGGAAGATGGAGGCTTCTATATTAATGGTAAATCTGTTAAATTTAAAGGAGTAAATAGACATGAACACGATCCTGATCATGGGAGAGCTGTCCCATATAGTAGAATGGTACAGGATGTAAAGCTACTAAAGCAAAATAATGTTAATGCTGTTCGTACAAGTCATTATCCAGACCACCCTAAATGGTATGAGTTATGTGATCAATATGGGATTTATATCATTGATGAGTGCAATTTAGAAGCACATGAATTACGCGATATTCTACCTAAGAGTGATCCCAAGTGGACAAGTGCATGTGTTGACAGAATGATTAGCATGGTTGAGAGAGATAAAAATCACCCCTGTATTATAATGTGGTCACTTGGGAATGAGGCCGGTATGGGAGATAATTTCAAAAAAATGAAAGAAGCAGCACTTGAAATAGATTCGACAAGACCGATACATTACGAACAAGATTATGAAAATGAAGTTTCTGATGTCTTTAGTTATATGTATTACCCTTCCTATTTTCTGGAAAAATTAGTCAAAAATAGGCAATATGGAATATTTGGTCAGATTAATGAATTAAAAGAAGGAAACACTAAGCCCTACATGCTATGTGAATATGCTCATGCGATGGGGAATAGCTTAGGGAATTTTCAGGAATATTGGGATGTTTTTGAAAAAAATCCTAACATAATTGGAGGTTTTATTTGGGATTTTATTGATCAAGGGCTCCGCAAAATATCTGAAGATGGACAAGAATATTGGGGATATGGTGGGGATTTTGGTGATACGCGAAATGACAATAATTTTTGTATTAATGGAATTGTCCTACCAGATCGAAGCCCCAATCCATCGCTTTTTGAAGTTAAAAAAGTATATCAAGATGTTAAGGTTATACCGGTTGATCTGGTTGAGGGTAAAATTAAAATTCATAATAAATACAGATTCAAGTCTTTAAATTTTTTAGAAACAACCTGGGAATTAACTGCTAATGGTAGAGAAATTCAAAAAGGAGGTTTGGATAAGCTTGATATAAAGCCTGGTGAAATCCTTGATATTTTAATCCCATTTGAAGCTCCAGATATCAAATTCAATATAGAGTATCATCTTAAAATTACATTTACCCTTAGTGAAAACACACTTTGGGCGAAAACGGGACACTTTGTAGCTTGGGATCAATTTAAAATTCCTTTTAATGTTCCAACTAAACCAGAACTTGAAGTAGGGAAACTGGAAAAAATAGATATAGAAGAGATTGATGATAATCTTATAATAACTGGAAATAACTTCAAAATTATTCTTGGGTTAAAAACTGGGGTAATAGATTCCTATATTCTAAACAACAAAGAATTGCTCGTTAAGAGTTTAATACCTAATTTCTGGCGAGCCCCAACAGATAATGATCTAGAGCGAGTTGATTTTCGACGAGAACGAGAACGAGTTAAGGATAAAATATGGAGAAGTGCTGGTAGGGAACGTGTTTTAAAGAGAGCGGGGTATAAGAAGGTTAACGATCAACAAATCCAGGTTGAGGTTGAATTTGATATAATTAATTCTAAGAATCCTTTATCGATATCATATTCAATATACGGAAATGGGAATATCATTATAAAAAATGAATTTACACCTAATAAAGATATGGTGCGTTTTGGTATGCAGACAGCACTCCCCGAGGAATTTAACAGATTAACTTGGTATGGAAGGGGGCCCCATGAGACTATGTATGATAGAAAAACAGGAGCGGCTATCGGAATATATTCTGATGTAGTAGAGAATCTAATACACCCTTACGTTAAACCACAAGAGAATGGAAACAGAACAGATGTACGTTGGGCAACTCTTACTAATGAAAAAGGATTAGGTTTGTTAGTATCGGATGTAGGAGGAACTTTTCTTAGTGTAAGCGCATTACCTTATACAATTGAAGATTTGGAAGTAGCAAGCCACAACTATGAATTACCACATCGTGACTTTACTACCTTCAATATTGATTACAAGCAAAGAGGTGTAGGTGGAGATATACCTGCAATGGCTCTGCTTCATAGGAAATATAAATTAGATGGAAAAAAGAAATATAGCTTTGCATTTCTTCTCAGAGGATATACCAGTGATATGGGAGAAATTGATAAAATTGCCCGATTTAATCCTCCAGAAATTTAAATCATTAATAATTAAAATTATAATTACACTACAACAATAAAAAGAAAATGGTGTTTAAATGGCTCGTCCCCTATGGTTCGTAGAGTTAATAAAAAAAACATTCCCAAATATCAAGTTAATTGCCAAAATGACACATCTACCCGTATTAGGTACCATTATTGACAATCTCCTTTTTAAGGATGATGATCTTATATATCTTCCCCAAGATAAAATTGTTGAAGTCAATAAACCGTTAGGACATTACGAGGAATATGTATTACCGTCCCAAGTGTTAGAACATTTTATTAAAAAAGCAAACCATCTCTGGATTATGAATTTCTGTATTTGTAGAACAAGTATGGACTGTAAAGATTATCCAAAGAATTTAGGATGCCTTTTTTTAGGTGATGCAGTTCTAGATATTAATCCTCAATTAGGAACATTAGTAAATAAAGAACAAGCTTTAAATCATCTAAAAAAGTGTAGGGATGCTGGATTAGTGCATATGGTGGGTAAGAATAAATTAGATGCTCAATGGTTAGGTGTTGGTCCCGGAGAAAAATTATTGACTATTTGTAATTGTGATCCATGTTGTTGTCTGTGGCGCGTCTCTTCGATCGTGGCTCCTAAAATAGGAACAAAGATTAAGAGAATGGACGGCGTAAAAGTTCAAGTAACAGATAAATGTATTGGTTGTGGAACGTGTACCAAGGGGATATGCTTTGCTAATGCCATTCACATAGTCGAAGAAAAAGCTGTTATAAATAACAATTGCAAAGGATGTGGTCGTTGTATTGACATTTGCCCTCAAACAGCAATTGAACTTATTATTGAAGATGACAATTACATTACCAACTCTATTAGTGAACTAGAGAAAATTATTGATGTTTCTTAGTTAAAATTGATTACGTTTTATCCCAAGTAGGCGTTCCTTTCTTAAAGTTAACTACTCTGGTCCTATGTTTTAATGCTGAAACTGCCTGAACAGTTTCTTTTATGGAATGGAAAACGGGTATATTAGCTAGCTCTAATGATTCGATTATTAGTGAATACTTAGGAACATAAGGAACAAAACATATTACAGGTTTATTTTTTGACGTTACTATATTTGCAATCCTTCTCCCAGTTTGGAATGATATATTGGGGGGATATGGTAATAATAATAGAATGATACATTCAATTCTCTCAATATCAGATAAATATCGAATTACATCTTCGATATCTGTGTCTAATACTGAACCTGTAAGATCAATAGGATTATTATAAGAAGCTATTTCTTGAGCTACAGGATTCATCAATTTTTTTAACTCTCAATATTAGGATTGAATAATGTCGCTGAACATATTGACAAACGCGGCAAATTCTTTGTTGATGAAATAGATATCAAACGGATTGTGTTCTTTTAATACTAGCATATAATATGGCATTGTTGTATTTTTTATTACTATCGGTTTAAATAGGAAATATTTACCTAATTTTCGAACAACAATTTGGTCTTCCTGTTGATCTACTTCCATCTCTTCAAATACATCATTAAGTGTCAGAAAATAAGCGATTGTGCTGCTCAAGATTTTCTTTGATTCGCTATCTCTAAATGAAGAACCTAAAATAATAGAATTTTTATCTATTATTATTAAACCTTCACAACTTAATTTGTTTGCATATTCTTCAATGGTTTTTTGTAAAAGCTCTGATCTTGGAAACAGCTCGAGCAAAATTGTAGACATTGCATTCATAATTGAGTAAGGATTATGAATTGAGGTACTAAAAAATTGAACCTTTGAGTAACTTATGGTCTCTTGAATCTCATTTTGTAATTTAGCTACTTGAGACTGGACCTCTGATTCTGTTGTATCAATGAATTTAGGATCGTATTTATGAAAGAATACATTAAGAGGAGGGTTTATTTTCAGCTCTCTAAATTTTTCGACCACATCATATAAATAACTTACTGATTCAATAGCGCGAGAGTGATCTAAAATATCTATCACATATATCGCAATTTCTGTTTCATCAAAATACTTACTTGGATTTTTTAAATAAGAGATAAGATAACTCTTTTGACCTCCTAAATCCCATTCGGTGATCTCTCTTCCCATCAATTTAAAATTTGTTCTCTGAGCCCCTCTTGTAGGTTCAATTACCGCTATTTTTGAAAATTCCCTTTGGAGAGTTAAGATTATACTTGTCTTTCCTGCTCCATCTAATCCCGTGAATAAGATTTTATGGGTTTTTTCGTTAGACTGATCTTCTTTTTCATAAAACATTAAGGAATCCTCCAATTAAATACCACCCCTTGTGCGTTTAATTAGCGTCTTAAAAATATCGATATCGATATTAGTAACGCATAATTACCGCCATGATTAAAAGGGTCAATTTGATATATAAATTTTTGTTCGACACTATAGTGTTAAATCTTTATTAGGAATAAAAAAGAAATATTATCAACTTAATAATTATTCTGTGATTAAAAATGAATGAAAAAAAAATTGCTAGAGATGAAAGCTACTCTTTTAAGAGAGCTGCTAGCTATTCTACTGGACAAATTGCGGATCAAGCTGCTTATCAAACTTTTACTTTTCTGGTATTTACATTTTATTTCGCAGTAGTTCAATTAAACATAACTCTAATTACAATTGGATTTATCATTTGGGCTGTATGGAATAGTTTCAATGATCCAATGTTAGGATACTTATCAGATAGAACCCACACCAAATATGGACGTCGTCTGCCTTATATAATGATAGCAATAATCCCTCTCGGTTTAATCATGTTTTTTTTATTCACACCGCCTTTACCAATAGGTTTGGTAAATCAAATTGGGAATTTTATCTACTTCATGATCATTATAATTGTGTTTGAGTTCTTCTATACTATGTTTAGCCTTAACGCTACATCATTGTTCCCCGAAACATTCATTTCCGAAGATGATAGGACAAAAGCTAATAATGTTAGGCAATCATTCCTCATTTTAGGGTTAATAGTTGCATTTATCCTACCTGGTTTATTCATAGGAGACTATGCACCCGAAACTGGACCCGATAGAGTTAAAGCATTAGGAGAATTCCAGCTCTTTGGGATCGTTGCTGCCATTATCATCATCGCAGTGGGTGGGATTTTCATAAAATTTACCCCTAGAGAAAAACGAGAATTTGGACAAGACTATAAAAAGGCACCAGGCTTTTTCACATCAATAAAGATGTGCATAAAGAGTAAATCTTTTATGTGGTATATTCCCGCAGAGATTGCTAATTGGTTCGTATATGGAATATTACCCACTCTAGTGCCTCTTTATGCGAAAGCGGTATTACAAATGGAAGATGCATTTATGGTTTCCCTTCTTTTAGGATTTACATTTATTGCATCAGTTTTATTTATCACCTTTGTATGGAAACCGATTGTAAGAAGGTTGGGGAACAGAAAAGCATGGATGATATCGATGGCAACTTGGATCGTAACACTACTACCACTAATGTTTCTCGGACCTAACATGGAAATTTTAGCAATGATAGTGTTCTTTTTTATCGGACTTGGGTTATCGGGTTCATTATATATAATTGATCTAATTGTGTCCGATATTGTTGATGAAGACGAATTAAAGACGGGAACCCGTAGAGAAGCAGGATATTACGGTGTTAATGCTTTCTTTTTGAGATTGGCAATTATAATAGTTTTCCTTAGCATTGGTCCTATGTTTATAATAGCAGATTGGGAAGTAATCAGCACGGTTACACCAGAAGTGATATTAAGTCTGCGTATATTAATGTTTGTCTACCCTTCAGTTGCATTAATTATCGCAATCCTAGCTATCTATAAATATCCCTTACATGGTGAAAAATTAAAACAGATTAAAGAAAAATTAGGGCAACTTCACGACGAGAAAAGAGCAACTGTTTAAAATTTTTATTTTCCTCTTATTTTTTTTAATTCTAAAATCCCTTGTTTTATCCGTAAAATAATTTCTTCAATATCTTCTTCTTTTACAATTAATGGTGGCATTATAATATGAGTGTCTTTTTTATTCCCGCAATAATTCAGTAGAACTCCTTGTTTTATAACAGAAAGCATCCCTAATTGACTTTCTTCCTCACTATGAAACTCCATACCCCACATCAGTCCTCTTCCTCTAACTTTTTTGATGATATCAGAATTTGAAGAACTAATTTCTTCCAGTCCAGCTCCAAATGACTTACCCATTTCTTTAACATGGTCTAAAAACAGCGGATCCGATTGAATTTCAAGCATTTCAAGGGCTACAGCACATCCCAGATCTGACCCCCCTGTCGTAGAAATATGAATAAAGGCATCATCTTTAAACACAGCTTTTTCAATAAAAGGTTTGTAACTACACGTTGATAAAGGATAAATTCCAGAGCTCATTCCTTTCCCACATACGATAAAATCAGGAATCACCCTCTCATCAGGATATATCCCTCCGTATATTGCCCAAAAATAACCAGTTCGCCCTAATCCTGCTTGAACCTCATCCATAATTAGCATTGTTCCATTATCATCACATATCTCGCGAACTTCCGGAAAATATCCCTCTGGTGCGATTAAAACTCCTCCAGTTGCTGGGATCGTTTCTAAAATTACACAGGCCGTGTTTTCATCTACAGCTTTACGCATCGCATCTGTATCCCCAAATGGAACTTGCTTGAAATCTGGAAGGTTCCATAGAAAGGGATCTTTAAAATCTGGATCTCCTGTCAGAAGTGCAAATCCCGTATGCCCGTGATAACCTCCAACAGCTGATACACAACCTTTTCTTTTAGTATAGGCTCTAGAAAATTTAATAGCTGTATCTATTGCCTCTCCTCCACTCACCCCGAACGTAGTTTTACTAATATCCCCGGGCATTAGTTCTGCCAATTTTTCCCCGAGCAAAGCGCGTTGTTCTGACAACAGCATATGGTCCCCAAGATCCAATCCCCCATCTATAGCATCTTTTAATCGCTGTATTATTCTCGGATTTCTATGTCCAAGGTTAAAGACGCCCCCGGATGATCTGCAATTATAGAGATCAAGGGGAGGGTCATTTCGCCTTGCACCTTCCAATGTTTTCATTCTTATCCCAGATCTCTCACCTGGAATTACTCCTAACCCAAAGCTCTTAAAAGTTCGGACTTTAGGACTATTCACGTGTTTAGCATATAACTTTACTAACTGCTTTTGGGAATGAGTACCGATGAATTTCTTCATGGAATTATCCTTCATAATTTTAATAGAAAACATAAAACAATTTTAAAATTTGGAATTAATATTTGGAAATTTTTTCTGATGCCCAACAGCACCACACATAGGACAGATCTAACTCTTTAGTAAACATAAGTTAGAATGTAAATAGGAAAAATAAAAAGGAAAAATAAAAAAAAATCTCTAAAATTCGTATCCGCACTTCTTACAAACATGTTTTTTGGCGTACATTGGAATGTGGCCGACGTAGCTCAAGACTTTGCCTTTATCTTCAACGGTTTTAATATCGTGGCCAACAGCTCCGCACATTGGGCATGTAATACGCTCTTCGCTCGCAAAGCCACCCGCACCCATATCGGGGGGCCTATATTCCTCCAATTCAGATTCAACTTCAGTGAGGTGGGCAGTTGTAGTTTCGATAATCTGTTCCTTTTCGGACATTGCTTCTGATAATTCCTGTACTTGAGTGTCTCGTTGTAGCAATGTATTATTTAACTCTGTTAATTGTGAGTTTAATTGGTCAATTTCAGCTTGAGAAGTCGATAATTTAGACGTTAATTCTTCATTTTTGGATTTTAACGTATTTAATTCTTCTTGAGCTGATCCAGCTGTGCTAGAGGCATCACTTAGTTGACTTTCCAATCCTGCGACCTTCTGTGATAGAGGTTCTAATTCTGCGACTTTTTCATTAGCTGCGGTAATTGAAGCTTCAAGTTCACCGATTTTTGTTTTGGTTCCTTCTAATTCGTTTTTTAAACCGCTATTTTCGGAAGTTAAATTATTTATTACCTCATCTTTCGCTTTACCTTCTGTGGCTGTTTTTTCGAGTAAATTTTGATTTTTGTCTAACTTGACCATAGTGTCAGCGAGTTCATTTTGAGTGCTTGCAAGTTTGTCTGATTTTTGGTTTAATTCAGTTTTGGTATCGGATAATTGTTTTTCTAGATCGTTAACCTTAGCTCTTAGATCTAGCAAATGTCTGCCTTCAACCGATACTTTCTTATCTGGTTTTGCTTCTGCTTTTTCCCAGTCAATACTTATAATTATTTCACCTTTAAGAAATTCTACAAGATCTTAATATTAAATTTTCTTATTGAACTAATTTTAATATTATTATATAAATCATATTGATTAAGCCTTTTATTTTTTTTTGACTTTAATATCTCAAAAGTATTCACGAAATATTAGAATTTAATTAAGTTCGAAATAATTATACAATGACTACTCATTATAATAAATCCCCTAATGATGGATGATGAACTCGATGGAAGAGAAGAATAATTCAGAATTTAAACTTGAATATATTTCTACTTCGGGTGTATATAAAACTCCGTTTACCTTAGTTATTCTACTGCAATTATTTGTGGGGAGTAGTATTTTAGTTTTAGCTAATATCTGGTTTTATAACGATCTGTATTACCTTTTGACTGGAGAGATGTTTATTCCATTCCTTCTAATTGGCCATTGGTGGGAATGGTTATTGCTCCCACTAAATCTGTATGGGAATCTCTTCTTATTTAGCTTCTCAATCATCATATTTTCGGCGGGAATCACTAAAGTATTGAACAGATTATGTCCTCCCAAGGAGGGTGTGTTTAAAAAAGGAAGCAAAGAATGGAAATACACTCATCGAAGGTTCTGGAACGTATATTTCCCGATTTGGCTGGCAAGGGCTCTACCGATCCCGTGGGCAGATATTTTTGTGTATCGATTTAATGGCGTTTTAATTGGTAAAAATGTAGTCGCCTATGAGGGATATATTGATCCTGAGTTTGTAGAAATAGGAGATTTCACCATGACATCGCTGAATAATTGCATCTTTTCTCACCTACTATTTCATGACCAGATGGTTATAAAAAAAATAAAAATCGGGAAAGCTTGTGTGGTTGGTCCACATACAATCCTTAGCCCAGGTACAATTATGCATGATGGTGCGATCCTTGGTGCTAATAGTTATACTTGGATGGATCAGGAATTAGAAAGTGATCTGATCCATCTTGGTAGACCAGTAGATTCAACCTTCACGCTCCAATCAGTTGAAGATTCGCAAGAAAAAGCAGAGAAAATAAAGAAAAATGGCTTAAATACCGACTCTGGAGATGATGATGGATAAATGTTCCAACCAGCTAGTTTAAAAGGCGATTCTCCAACACCAGTTGACGAAACATTACGTAAACAATTTCTTATCATCTATTTATTAATCATAATACTAAGTTTTATTCCATGCTCTCTATTTGAGTATGTGTATTTTGTATACTTATGGGACAGGGGTAGTTTTATACTTTTCTTCTTGTTGCTGCCATTTAATTTCCTGATTCTAGTTTATATACTTCAGTTGAGTGCAATCCTTATTTCAGTATTGTTTCTAACTATTATTAGGCTCATTTTTCCGCCGAAAGAGGGATCTTTCACTCGGAGCATTGATGATAAGCATTATTATTATTGGAATTTAAGAAATATAACTAAAAAATGGCCCTTGTTCATAGCAGCATCCAATCCCTTTCCTTGGCTTAAAAATCGCTTTACTCTCCGGTTTTTCGGAGTAGAAATTGGTAAAAAGGCTTTATGTGATAACTGCTGGATTTCTTCTGAATTCATCAAAATAGGGACGAATGTTATAATCGGAATGGGAAGTTCACTTCTGAGTTTTGGAATTGAGCAAGATAAATTTATTCTAAAAAAAATTGAAGTCGGGGATAATGTCTTAATAGGAGCAAATTGTGTGCTATTCCCAGGTACTACCATAAGGAATAACACTAAATTGTCTGCTCATTCTTATACTGATTTTAATGCAGATTTAAAAGAAAATTCGCTTTATAATGGGCATCCCGCTAGATTAAAATCGGATTAGTTAGATATTACTCACGTAAAATGCATTAATTTATACGTGAATGAAGACTAAAAAACTTAAAAAAATATCAATATTTACTTAAATTAAGTAAAATACGTCAATGGAATAAACTCAATGGCTAAAGTTAAATTACATCTTTTAAATATTTTCCAGTTAAGACTTAACAAGAAATTTGTAGAATACGATGGCAAAACTGTGGGGGATATTATTTCCAAATTCCTAAATGAATACAAAAACGAGCTTGATGATGAGTTATTGGATAAAAATCGCACAGAATTCAATCCTCAGATATTGATTCTACTAAATGGAAGGAATATTAGGTATCTAAAGAATTATAACTCACCTATTAATGATGGAGATGATATTTATTTATCATTCGCTCTCGCTGGGGGGTAGTATCTTTAGGTTTCCATAGCTTAAGCTTAAATATTATAAGATTCATATTTCTTTTACTGAAAGGGATTATTTATATATTGCACTAGATAATGAAATAATTAGAAAGATAATTAGTGATATTTATTTCCTTGTAAGT
>JAEOTL010000350.1 GCA_016839845.1 Promethearchaeota archaeon | reverse complement strand
GAGCCTCTCTCCTTGCTTCAAAATAAAATGCGACGACTATGAATATTGCATTTACGATTAAGGGGGGAATATTTTTTCCAGATAGCAGATATCCGAAAGGAAATGAGACGATCATGAGGGTAATCAGTGCTCGTACGGTTCCACGTGGCATTCCAAGGGGTTCTCCTTTGATTTTACCATCTCGTGAAAACCGTCTTACGAGGACCCAAGCTAATATTGCTGCTCCCAAGATCCATGTTATCATAATAAGTGAAAGGAAATAGTTTACCTTTAAATAAATTTGCAATAGAATGAAGTATGAATAGAAAATTCCGTGAATAATCTTTACAGAAAAAAGAAATAAAAAAAAGTTTAGTTATTGCCAAAAATATGTATACATACCGCAGCAGCAGTTGGACCTAAGTCGCCTCCTCCATTATGGGCTAATGCGATTTTGGCGTCTTTAACTTGTCTTTCACCAGCTTCTCCACGTAATTGTGTTACTAGTTCATACATTTGTGCTACACCAGAGGCACCTATTGGGTGTCCTCGAGCTAATAAACCGCCACTAGGATTAACAGCCACTTCACCATCTAGGGCTGTAGCGCCACTCTCAGAATACGGACCACCTTGACCTACAGGACAGTAACCTAAAGCTTCAATCACGTGAAGTTCTCCGAATGCTGTTGCATCATGAACCTCAGATACATCAATGTCCTTTGGTCCAAGACCTGCCATTTCATATGCAGCTGCAGAAGCTTGTTCTATTTGAGCAAATCGTTGTCTTGCACCAGATTGTAAAATTGAAGCACGTACTAAAACTGCTCTTTCTTTCAGACTGGGATTATCTTTTAAATATTGTTCGGAACAAACAATGGCTGCTGCTGAACCGTCTCCAGTTGGTGCGCACATAGCTCTTGTTAATGGATATGCCACTACATAATCTTCCATGACTTGTTCTATGGTTTGAGGAAATGTATATTGAGCTAAGGGATTCATTGTAGAATTATTATGATTCTTTGCGGCAATGGATGCAATTTGTCTTTGTGTTGTACCATAGGCTTTCATATGATGTCGAGCCCCAGCCGCATAGAAATCCATAAATATAGAACGTTCCTTTTTCTTTTTTGGCTTTTCACCGGATTCCTTCTCTTTAGAAGGTGTTTTATCTCCCTCTGCTATCATTTTTTTCATTTGATTCCATGCGTTGAGAGTATCCTCAACATCTGTACCGGATATGAATCCCGAAAATGCACCCATTCCCGGAATGCCTCCACTTGTTACCCTAGGAGGTTTGTCAAAGTACATTTTTTCTGCTCCTATCGCTAGTGCAACATTATAGACTCCCGCCTTAATTGATAACCATGCATTATGAAAGGCACTGCTTCCCCCTGCGCATGCATTCTCTACATTTGTTATGGGAATTTTATCAATTCCGTGGGTACTCAGTGCCACTTGACCTCGAATGCAGTGCTGATATTCAGATTGACCCCACCCAGAATTACTAAACCACGCTGCTTCTAAGTCTCCCTTACTTAAACCGCAATCTTTCAATGCACCCTCCGCTGATTCACCAGTCATACTTTTCATCGTCCGGCCGGGAAGCTTGGCAAATCTAGTCATCCCGACTCCGATTATATAAACTTTGTCGCTCATGTTATGTTTTCACTTTATGTATTAATTTGTTTATCAAAATTAAGTAGAAAATAAGAATCTTCTCTTTAACCAAATTAAAGAGGGGATTAATATAGGAATTAGAGGGGAGAAAATTCATTTTCGTAAATATCACTTTTTCACAAAAAGTGCTTTGTACCGCAAAGCTTAAATATGCAGTTTTATTATTTTTATATGGGAACTTTGTAGTACAAAGTTCTCTAAAATAAGAGATAGAATGTGATTTACATAATTTCAATATTAATTCAATTTAGGTTACATAAGAAAAAAGGAGTGATGAAAAGTGGATAAATATGAGAAATCGATATTAGCCATTGTTCTAATGGTTGTAGGGTCAAGTATTGTTTATGTTGCGCTTATCATTTTTGGTGTTTTTGATGCTAGCTTTCCGTTTTTTATATTTTTTCCCGGAAGTGTAGCTATCTTCATTCCTATTATAGCTCGTAAAAGACAAGAAGAATTAGAGAAGAATAATTCATTAAAACACCGCACAGGGGTGTAGATAAGAATGATGAATACCAAGATAAGTAGAGATGGTATGCTTGCCATCGGAATGTTTTCTTTGACAATAGCTATACTATTAGGAAGATTTGGAGGGTCAGGATCAATTATTGATTTTCTCAGTGGAATCTTCACGGGTTTATCAATTACCATGAATTTAGCGTATTTAATTAGATTAAGATTAGACAAGAATTCAACCCTAGTAGTAAGAAAATTGTAGAAGGTGAAGCTGAAAATGAATATTTTAAATAAAACTGAACGAGGGTTAATCGCAGCACTGTTCATTTCAGATATTGTAAGTATTCTATTACTTTCTTATAACATTTTTTATTTCCCAAGCGGTGGGAGGGATATGATACCAATTTTTCTAATGGTAATGCCTGCCATATATGTGGAAACTAAAAGACGTTTGAAAGCAGAAGAAAACAGAGGATTTCAATATAAAAGGTTATTATGGGTGCTAATTTCATGTTTAATCATTACTGAGAGCGTAAATTTAGTTCTATCAATTTTCCTGTAATTTCCAATTTAATAAAAAAATGATAATGAAAAATATAAAACTAAAACAAAAAAAAGGAGGAAATAAAATTGAGTAAAACATTTGCGATTAGATCCCATGATTTAACCAAAAATTTTGGGACTATTCGAGCAATCAATAATATCAACCTAAAAATTCCTTATGGAAAAACCTATGGTTTATTAGGGCCAAATGGTGCTGGAAAGACTACAACAGTACGAGTACTTAATGCAATTATTTCTAAAACATCTGGAAACGCAACAGTTGGTGGGTATGATATTGTGGCAGAAAGTAAAAAAGTAAAAAGGATATGTGGGTTTTTGCCTGAGTCTCCTGGGTTATATTCCAAACTTACAGCAAGAGAATTCTTAGAATTTATTGGGGAACTGTATTATTTACCAAGGGATGTAATTTCAGCACGTATCAACGAACTTTTAGAGATTTTTAATTTAGAAGGTCGAGAAAATGATCTTTTAGAGGGATTTTCAAGAGGGATGAAGCAAAAAGTATGTTTGTGTGCTGCTCTAATCCAAGATCCGGAAATTATATTTCTAGATGAACCTACCTCAAATTTAGATCCTGCCGCTGCGAGGATGGTAAAGGATCTAATCTCTGAACTTACCCAAAAAGCAGATAAAACGGTTTTTATATGTACTCACCTACTTGATACCGCTGAAGAACTATGCGACATAATCGGGATAATTATCGAGGGGGAACTTAAGGTAGAGGGAACACCTAAGGAGATAATTGAGTCTGTTGGTGCAGTAGATCTGGAGGATGCATACTTAAAAATTACTGGTGCGTCTCACATAGAGGATTTACTCTCTTGGAGAAATGAGGACCCTGACCAAGATGTCAATAGTAGGAAAGAAAAAAAAAGAAATAAAAGAAAGAAAGAAAGGAGTTGATGTAGGTGACGGTTCTAACTACGGAAAAAGTGAAGGATTCATCCGAAGTTGATCTAGGGGAAAAAATAATTGAAGCGCTCTATGATCAAAAGAGCTCATGGCAAGTAATCGCAAAAAACGAGATAAAACTTAGAACCTCTCATTTCCGAAATCATAGAAAGTTACTATTTCTGGTATTATATTCAATTTTATTCAGCTGGGCATTTATTGTTGCTCCCCTACTCTTCGATTTGTTTATGCCAACATTAGCGGTTCAGTATTCAAGTATATTCAAACCTGCAGTGGCTATAATAATCGAATCTTTGATGATGATTTTATTTTTAGTATTGGTAATGTACCCTCTAAACAACGTTTATAAGGAAGATGAGGTCGGTGCTAAGGAATCACTACTTGCAACACCAGTGAAAGCAGGAGATATTTTCTTGGGAGAATTTTTGGGGAAAGCCCCAATATATTCCATGGCAATCTTAATACTTACCCCAATTGTCGTAGGAATGATAAATCCTATTGTCGATTTAACTCTAGCTCAATACGTCTTAATATACGGATCTGTGTTTGTCCTGGTATATTTTGCAAATCTTGTTGGCTCTATTATTGCGAGTTGGTTTGAACATAAAATTACTAAAAATGAGAAAGCACGGGATTTAGGAAAAGCCCTCATTTGGGTGTTTACAATAATAATGGTAATTATCATGTACGCAGTGATGTTTTTCCTTAACTTTCTATTGGCACACCCTGAGCTTAAGAATTATCTTGCTTTTTATCCCTCCCTGTGGTTTTCAAACCTAATATTATATAGTATAGATCCACTATTACTTGAACCATTCATTTTAAATGTATGGGTAAGTCTTTTGTTAGCAGCAGGGATTCCACTGGCAACTCTATATATTTCTTATAAACGAGCAGATTCCTTTTATAGTTTAGAACGGGGAATCGAGAAGAGCAGTAAAAAAGTCATGAAATCTGATAATTTTTTCTTGGGGTTTGTAAGAAGAGTTCTGGGTCGCTGGGGTGGGTTAACAGCGATACAGCTGAAACGGTTCTTCCGTAAAAAGGCTAACTTTGCGAGAATTGCTTATGTGATTGGTCTCTTAGGATTTATGTCGTGGTTTATATCGAGAATGGGGGATGATATCTTCGGTACGATGTTTGCTACAATAATAATAATCGCAATCGGAGGAGGAATTGGGAGCATCATGATCGGTCATCTTGCTTTTGTTGATTCGAAAGATTTAGTGTGGGTATATAAGAGATCTCCGAGAGGAATAAGAAGCCTTGTCTATTCTTATCTGTTAGCGATGCTTGTAATTAACATTTTCATAGCAACGTTCACTACGATACTGTTCTCAGTGTCTATGGGATTCGACATAGTCAGGACTGTGGTCTTCTTTATCGAATTTTTGCTATTTGCAGAATTAAGCATGTGTCAAGCTTCGGGTATTCAATGTTTAAATCCTGCGTATGGCGAAAAAGATGGGAGCATGAGAGGAAATACGATGATTTCAATGCTGTTATTACAACCCTTGATGTTTTTTCCGATCTTGGTGATAATGTTTATCAAAATAGGATCTATTGAAATTATTCTATTAGTGATCCAAGGTCTTGTATTTCTTTACATTGGGGGGACCAGCCTTCCATTGCTCTATTTTGGTTTGAGGAAATTAAATAAAATCGAATAACGGGAATTATAATTTAAATCCCATTTTTTTATCAACTCTAAAATAAATAAAATATATTGGATAGGTGATGAATATAAGATTAAAAGATAGGTATTGGGTTCTGTATGGTTCTATAAAATGATAAATGGGGAAAGAATAAAATGTCAGATAATATTGATTTAGAAGCTCT
>JAEOTL010000349.1 GCA_016839845.1 Promethearchaeota archaeon | reverse complement strand
GGGGATTTAGAATTTTTACAAAGAATTAAAGATTTGGTCGAAAACCTATTATATGAAGAATTAAACATTCCTTATGATAGAAGAAACAAATTTAAACCACACTTGACTATCGGGAGACTAAGGAAGGAACGGATTAACTATAAAACAATGGATGTATTTAGAAAATTGATAAATGATAACAAGTCCTATGAATTTGGAGAATTTAATATTAATCAAGTAAAGTTAAAGAAATCAGAATTGACTAAGACAGGTCCTATCTATACTGATTTGGTTTATTAAATGGGGATAAAAGCTATAGTTTGGGATATGGATGGAACTCTTATCCACTTTCAAATCAATTCCACCAAAGCACGTAGAGCTGCAATCAGCATTCTTAGCTCTCATGGTATTGAAAAAAGAAGATTATCAATTAAAAAAAGCATTCTAGACAATGTTAACATTTCTAAGGAAATTTTTAAACAAAGAGGATACACTTTAAACCAAATAGACTTGGTTTTGAAAGAAATTGATAATGCTGTCAGTAAAATTGAGTATCTAGCTGCTCTTAATGCGAGTATTATAGGTGGGATCGAAGATGTCCTCATCTTTGCTCAAAGGAAAAACCTTAAGCAAGCAATCTTTACTTTTAACAAGCACAACCACGCAAAAATTTCCTTGGAGAAAGCAAAGATTCTAAAATACTTCAATGTAATTGTTGGTAGAGACAATATAGAAAATCCAAAACCACACCCCGATCATCTATTAGATATTTGCCAAAAATTAAAAGTGAACCCTACCGAAGTACTCGTAATTGGGGATAATTTTAGAGATATTGAATGCGCTCTTAATGTCGGGGCTCATTCTATTGCGGTTCATACCAAATTAGCAGTAGTGGAATCGCTTCATAAAGCTGATAAGATAATAAAAGAAGAAGAGATCCCAATAAAATTAATAAACGAAATTGAGAAACTTTTATAAAGAAACAAAAAAAATTATAAAATATTCATTAAAACTTAAATTATTAATTACTTTTGTAGGTTTAAAAAAAAATAATGAAACTTGTATTCGATTTGGATGTTCTTAAACCACATGCCCCAAGTATCGATTATGTAGCTGGAGCTCTAATGGAAATTGATGGTGTCAAAACAGTTAGAGTAAAATTAGATGAATTGGATCAAAAAACTGCTTCCCTACATATAAATGTAACTGGACATGACATTTCATTAGAAGATATAACAGAAAAACTTGGTTCTTTAAACTGTGCTGTACATAGTATCGATGAAGTTTTCTTGGCAAAAGATGATGCCTCTATTGATTCTTAATTTTAATCTTAATCTTCTTTTTTTAAAAAAACATCATAAAACATAAAAATTAGATCTTCTCTTTTTAAGTTAAATAAGACTGATATTTATCATGCAAGATCCAAGTATAGTAAAAATTCTGCAAGAACACGGAGAAGTTAATGATGAGTTAGATTATGCCGTCATGAATTATCTACTTCACAATCGAGGGTTAGGATTCACGGCATGTCAACCTTCATTAGTAGAACTAGAAGGGGGAAAGAAGGCTATTAAAATGAACCTTGACAGTACTTTCGTTGATAAAAACAATCAATTAATGGGATTAGGAATTGTTGGAAAAATCTACATCGATTTTGATTCCCTCAAAGTACTTTATTGCACTCCTCTCGAAGACCTTATAAGTAATATTAAAGTTTTGGAATCAGCAGGAATTGAACCACAACCAAGACCGCGAGGAAAATACTGATTAACCAAAATTTTCATAAAAAGATCTTATGAAAAATTATATGTAATATATCATTTTTGTCCTCATCGAATTAAAATGCCTGAGAGCGATAGTAAAAGTAAACGGTTAATTCGGGAATACCTCCTGGATGAAGGTTTATTGAGAGAAAAAGTTTCTAATCCCAAACTTGAATTTGGGTTTCAATTCATTTTCCCTCCAGGAAATGACCCTGCAGGGCGTCCTATTGGGAGAAGAATGGTTGTTATTAAACCCAAGAACAGAAAATTAATTGTTATTTCACTGGGAACGCAAATATCGCAGCAACATATTGATGCCTTAAACTCATTAAAAGATGATAAAAAAATGCAATTCTTCTGGGATTTACGAAAGTTTTTTCTCATTAAAGACCTGTTTTATCGAATAGATATACAAAAGTACCGATATGAAATAAGTGACCAAATTTTTTTGAAGCAGAATGGTACTATATCAAAAAACACCTTCTTCAAATCAATTAGGAGAATATTTGATGGAGCTGCTTATAGCAATATAATTTTAGGAGAATATTGTTCGGGAAAAATCAGACCTGATGATTTCATGAAATCAAAAGACTTTGGTGGTGGCTCAGATTTTTCACTATATTCTTAATCCTCTAAAATACGTTGGCATACACCATGGTTTTCAAAGATTGGTTACAAGCGCTAGGAAAATTGGATTATGTTCAAGGAAAAGCTAGGCCAGAAGTTGATTGTATTTTTTGTGCTGTAAGAGATAATGATGAACGGGTCGAAACTCTAAAAGTTTACGAGGATGACCTTTGTTTTATCG
>JAEOTL010000348.1 GCA_016839845.1 Promethearchaeota archaeon | reverse complement strand
GAAACGTAATTCAGTTATACTTCCTGAAGTTCCCATAAGTACTTTGAACTTCATTTCTAAAACATCATCCTCAATCCCAGCTCTAATTTTTGTAAATTCCTCAGAATTTTGAAAGTACTGATTTGAGAGCCCTGTTGTTTCAAATCCTAGATAATGAATAGGGATCATATCCGGTTCTTCAAGTTCTAAGGTTCTAATAACTCTTTCTCGTTTCGATAATACCATTTTTAACCTTTCTCCACTTTTTAGATAATTCAAGTTTTACTTACTTTAAAGGTACTGCATTAAGTTCTGAGCAAACTCTTCCGCATGCTTGAGATCTTCAGCATTCGGTCTACCCTTATTCATTCCCCCAAAGTATCTCATGAAACTATTGGTATTAAACCCTTTACAACTAAATTCATCAATAATCATGTAACCTTTCGATTGCAGTTTTTCCCTCAGTAGCGAGTGATCTTTGGTGACTTTAGCTTTTCCTTGTATTGCACTGGTTGAAAAAATGAATGCTTTCCTATTAGTGTCTTGTGGTAGTGTATCGGCAAGATCAAGCAGGAGTTTATGGTGCTTTTCACCATATATCCCTGAACCGAAGCCTATAAGATCATATTCTTGAAGTTCTTCGGGATGTATTTGTTGTGGCATTTTAATTGGTGCATCAAGAACTTTTGCGAAGACTTTAGCGATTTTCTCAGTATTTTTATGATGATACGAATACAAGACCAACAGAGATTTCATTGGTAACCTAACATTCTCTTAAATTTAAGATTATCGAACATAGAAAGGCATATATCAAAATGCATAAAGTCTAAACTCTAAAATGGGTATGAGAACAATTTAACATTGCAATACAAATTCAAATTCGTGCTTAAAAATTGTCAATAGTAAATAACTTTAAACCATACCTTGAAGATTAGAGTCGATACCACCACCAACAGTCACTGTCCATATTTTAATTAACGTATGGATTTTAAAGTGACGAAAATAAAATAAATAGATTTTCAAAGTCATAGGGGGTGAATTTTGATTTATGAATCAAGAAAAACAGAAAATGGGATAGGAGGGAAAACTCGCGATCCTTGTAATTATTGGCTTTGTTTGTGGTCTGATCGGTGGTGCTATCGCGATAAGTATAGCAGGTCAGATGGGCATGATAGGACCACGGGGTAATATGTTTTGGATAGGTTTTGGTATCGGTTTTTTTGTTCCTATTGTACTCTATATGGAGGTTGCATAGGTTTTGTAATCAGGTGTTTCTCTAGAATACTTAGTTTAATTCGATAAGTAATTGATGACCTTCCCTTAAAGTAATTACTTCTGTGAGAAATATCTCAACACCGGAATTACTTACTGAAAGTTTTACTTCCAAGGGGTTATATGCTCCATCCGGAGTTTCTTTCAAAAGTACACTGCATTTAAGTGGTTTAATATCTCCAGATTCCTCCAAATGGATGGACTCTATTTCCAAGGAACCAAAAGAAACAGAAAGAGAACAGGTAACTTTGTTATTAGAAAATTGTTGTGCTATTTGTCCCCAAGCACTCCCCGAAATAAAGAAGGCTGCAAAATTCTCTGCGTTTATTTTGGGTGCAACTTTAAACTTTCTTAATCCAATGCTATAATCTACACCCGTGAGGGCATGTAATAATGTCCAAGACGACATTGCTCTCACGTAATGATCACCGCACTCGACCTCATTCCAAGGATTACGATGGGAGCCATCATATCTTTCCCGGGCTGCTTGAACAATCTGCAACCCTTCATTAATCTTACCAGCATGAATACATAATGCGGCGACTTCATACTCGATGCCTGTCCATACCTCATCGGAATATATGGTTGGAATTTTAGGTTTATCCCCATGAGGCCAGGTGCAAATCATTAGACCAGCATCTTCAGGAGAAGCAAATATCCGAGGTGTTTGAGTAATGCCTTCAAGACTTTTCTTGAAATTGTATTTAATTATCGATTCAACAGTTTTTTTAAAATGCTCAGGAGGAAAAATATCTCCTAAACCGATTTGAAATGCCCACCATTGTCCTATAAGTTGGTCAGAATGACAGCCTATCCCATATTGATGCTGATTTATTTGTGTTTTATCGTACTTCTGGATATAATATTCCCCATTCCAGCATTCTTGATCCAAAATTTTTCGTCCGGAGTGATAAATTGATCTAAATTTACTCATCCAATCAAGAAATCCTAATTCTTCTGAAATTCGCTCACATGCTAATAATGCTGTAAGATAAAGTGAACCAATCAACGAATTAATTCCATATAGGATGCAATCGTAAGTATTTGGTTGATCTGAATAGATTACCCCCTTTAATTCCTTATCATTGTGCTCAAAAATGTAATTCATCAATCGAAGAATAAATGGCCATGCTTTCTCAAGAAATTCACGATCTCCAGTTATGAGAAAATCTCGATAAATTTTAAGGATTGTGCTAAACATTCCGTCTATTGCTGGACCAATCATATCCCAATTTCCTTCTTTGAGTAATTGAGGTAAGTAAAGAGGAACAACAGCTCGATGAGGTAAATATCCGGATTCATGTTGCATAATAAATTCAGTTTCACGCATAGTTCTCTCAAGAGAGGGAAAAAGATGAGCTAAACTAAATTCATAGGTCCACACGTGCGTGCAATCTAAAGGACAACACCCTCCTGAAGATGTACCGGTAGAAGCACCTTGACACCCCTCGAATCCATGAAAAGAACCATCTCTCATCCAAAAACATGAAGGAGTTCTTATCGTTGACATTGTTGCCGAAATACTGGTGATAACCTCCGCGGGAAGAGTAGATGTGAACAAGTTTTTATGAAATAAGTCTGTTTTTTTCAGTAAATAGTCCCAATTTTCCTTGACATACTTAATCACTTCTGTAGAATTCTTAAACCATTCATTATAGCGATTTCCAATCCAAAATTCTGAGTTTTTTTGAGGTATTACTGTTTTATCGAGTATCCAATCTACCACTCGATTTGGAAAATTCCATGCAAAAAAGAACCTTATTGTCGTACTCTCTCCTGGATTCAATGTTTTTCTTGAACCGAGACTTCCTGCCCAGGTTTCACCAAGGGGACTCATTTCTTCAGAGTTTGATATCGGAAATGTTCCATCCCGTGAGAAATGAGCCCAAAAATCTTTTAAACTATCCCATTGAGCCGTTACAATTGCTTCCGGTTGATCAATTGCAAATCCTATATCACCATACCGCCTATCTGTTTTTAGCAGCGTTTTCGATCTCATCTTAATTGCTTGCCATTCCCCTATTTCTATTGGCGTATTGACATTCCCGGCAAACAATATGCATTCAGATCCCTTGAATACTTTTGTTCCATTCCACCCTAAGAAATTAAGAAAACTACCAGCAAGAGCAACTTCACAAGGAGTATTAGATGGGTTTGATAGATAAAACTCGAAGATAATTATTGGTAACCCTGAATTTTTAGGATCTAAGGGAATAAAGGGGGTGAAGCTGGTTAGAGAAATATCAATAGGGAGCGATTGATCTTTGAATTCCAAAAAGGCCACGGGATACTCTCCTATGAAGCGTATTTCTTCGACGCCTGGGAGTACTTCAAACATTGCTTTCGCAGCAGTTGGAACCCTGTGGTCACTTACTGCCCTTGCAGGTTTGAAATCAGGATCATCGTGAACATTAGGACAAAGTAATGCCCTACATGTTGCGGGTTCACTTGTTTCTGCTAATTTCTTAACCCAAACACCAAAAAAACTGTTAGGGACGAACGCATTATGTCGCACGGTATTGGTTATCTGCCACTGTTTAAGGAGACCATCCCCACCAATCGCAATTGAACCTGTCCCAATTCCTCCTAAAGGCATCGCAGCACACTTTAATTTTTTACCAGTCAATTGGAGAATTCCTTTAGATTGCATTATCTTACAGCTCGAGTAAATATTTTTTAATTAATCCCAACTTTTTACATTTTTTTAATAGTAAGTTAATCTTTGAATTATAAATATTTTTAAACTTACTGTGAAATGATCAAAAATTAAAATTATGAAGTTGGAGTTGTATCGTGGTGTTTAATTTCACTAAGGGCTTCTTCACGTTTATAAAAAAGCATTCTTTTCTTGATCCGGAATTCTTGTAACCTATTGAGCTCTTCTTCATATCCCTTCATGATACTAAATTTAGGAAACCAGACATCCACCTCTAGATCTTCCAAAGATGTTCTAATCTTTAAAGCTCTTGGTTCGATTTCGACGATGGTTCCCTCTATGAGGTCATGAGTTAATCTCAGCTTTTTATGCCTTTCTTCTTCGCGTTTTTTTTTTATGTGTTCCCTTTGGGCTGCTTCTCGTTCTTTTCTTTTGTAAAGGAGATAATCTTCAAGTAAAGTGGAGGGATCTAATTTATCAACTTCTATCTCGTTCTTGATTCGTGTAAAAATCAATGTCGGATCTTTCAAACCGTCTAATACGGCTACAAGGTCAGTATAAGAGGATAATTGCAACGCATATTTCTCAAGTTTATTTATTAATTTTGTTTTTAATTCCCCGTCGATTGCTTTATTTGGGAAATTTAACTTCCAAATAGAATAATCAGAAAGCAGGTAGGCATCTGGCCTGTTAAAGCCAACTGCGTTTCGATACACACTGTTTTTTATTTGACGTTCTTCATATGTCTGTTGTTCAAACAGCTTTAACAAACATATTTCTAAAAACGAGTCGTTATTCTTCATCATGACTAACAGACGATCTTTTAATTGTAACTGCGTTTTTGTAGTCAAATAACTCATCCTCAATTAAATGATTTGAGTGTGTGATATTTAAGCATAAGACATTAAATGTTTTATAATTCAAACGTTCTGAGCATTAATCAGATAATAATAAAAATATTCAATCTCTTTGAAAGCAAGATAAATCAAACAAAATTTATGTTTTGATTGATGATACATTACTAATGGGATTTAAAAATACTTTGTTAATAACCCCCGTTCAAACAGAAGAGGAGTTATCACTTATATCTAGACTCTATCAACAAGCAAATCCCCATGCTACATTGAACGATATTACTAAATGGACAAAAAAAACATGGAAAAATTCTGACAATATTATATTAAAAGCGGATATTAATAATGAAGTAGTAGGAGCCATATCTATCGAAATAACAAAAAATAAGGCTTTAATAGATGATTTAGCAATAAAAGCAAACCATCAGAAAACAGATATTGGTACAAAATTGTGGCAATTCTGCGAAAAAAAGTTGAAATTGCGAGGAATAGCTATTATCACAGGACGAGTACACTATAAACGTGCTGAAATCATCCCATTTTGCTATAAAAATGGATTCCGTTTGAATAAAGTTGTAAAAAATGGATTTGGCCCAGGGGAAGATTATATTGAAGTGATTAAAGATTTGAGAGCAATTTGAGAATTAGAATAAAACTTTCTCTTAAAACTGAATATCTTCACTTATTGTTTTTTTTAATTTTAATTGATTTATTAATAAGATCGCTCTACCCTTTAAATAGAATGTTTAACTATATAGCAGAAATCTAATAAATAAAATTATAAGTGTTTAAGTGATTTTAAATGCCAAAATGCCCATATTGTAAAGAAGAACTCGTATTAAAACTCGATTTAAGCCCAACACCCATCAACGATAAGTTTAAAGATGATCTTGTAAAAGCTTACATGAGTTTTATAGAAATTCAAGCCGAAGTTATGCCATTTGGGGGAAATATGATGAAAAAAATGGCAAAATATAGCCTAAAATTTGTTGACAAGTATTTAGATATGGTTGGAGCTATACCCGTTGTACTGCATTCTTGTTCAAAATGTGATTCTGTAGTAACGTCTGAAACCTTGGTTAATTTATTGTCTTCCCCTGGCTCAAGCTCAAAATAAGGTAAAGATGACACTTTATTTTCAGTAAAGTGGAATTTTGACCTTTTTTTTCCCTATTTTTTACTTGTATTACCTCTTTATCCCTTCATGTCTAGTGATGAGGAAAATTGACGCCCATTTTTGGTGGTCAATTTTTTTGGTGATCGTTAACCATTTTTTGGCGTTATATTATATTCCTTTTTTATGCAATCTTAAGTAAAAATCCCAAATTTTACTCTAAAATCTAAAAAGATCTCTACTATTTCTCATAACCTGATTAGCAAAATCCAAGGTTGTAAGACCCTTTAAACCAGCAATGTCATTAGATATTAGAATTACATCCTCTGGTAGAATAAATCTCTTAGGAGATTCCAGTAAATGATAGGGAGAATCTGTTTCAGTGAGTACTCTTTCTATGGGCGTTATTTCAACAATTTGCTTCAATTCTTCTTCTCTTGAATGATAATATCCGAATGAGAAGTAAAAACCTAGATCAAGCAATTCAGAAACGAATTCCTTATTGGACATATACCCATGAATTTGACCCCCCACGTCTTGAGCGTGCTCTTGCTTTATAATTTTTACAATATCTTTATCTGTACCATATCCAGCGTGGACAACAATCGGAACATCAATTTCCTTCGCTGTTTGTATTTGCTTTGAAAATAATTCTTGTTGTTTTTTCTTAATCGCGTATTTTTCGTGCTCATTCAACTTATCAAACCCGTATATATAATCCAATCCAATCTCCCCAATCCCATTTGGCGTTCTTCTCTCAATTTCCTTTTCTAATAGAGAAATTAGATGAGATTGGTCTTCAAGTGAATTATTCCTTGATATTCCTAAAACATGTATAATCTCCTCAAGCTGTATTTGTTCTTGATATCTAGGAAAGTCATTTGGGTTACTCATTACTCCAACAATATGGCTCACTCCTTTCTGTTTGGCATTAGAGATCATTTTACATATAAAATTCAAATTTGGAGCTGGAATCTCACCTACAATATCTTTATCAAGAGTTTCTTTAGGAATAGGGCTGAAAAAGACGTGGGCATGGCAATCTATATACAAATCTTTCGACTCTGGCAAAATATATTTTAAAACTCTTATTATTAATTTTCCATTATTTTTAGTATTATTTTAAACTAAAATTCTTTTTAGTGTGGTACACAAGTGGTGAATTTTTTTCTTTAAATAAAATGAGTAAATCTAATAAATCATGACTGTATTAGACGATGAACTAAATCAATTATTTGACTTCATAGGAACCGAGTTAAGTAATTTATTTGAAGAGAAGGAAGAGAAAAAGCCCACTATAAAGGAGACTTTGCATTCAGTCCTAGAAAATCAAACGAAACTTATAGAAACATTAAATAAAGTATCTATGGATCAACTTCATTTAAGTAAGATGGTTTACTACTCATTAGAGCTGATACAACAGACATTGGGTTCTAAAAAGGTCCTATCATTTCAAGTGAGAGAAGAACACAAAAAAGACATTATAAGAAAATTATAGGCTAATATTAGCTTATTATTTCAGAACGCGAAATTTCGTTTCCACACCGAAGTTTTACTTTGCATTTTAACAAAATATTTATGTAGCAATAGATAAGATATCCTCAAGATTAAATTTTACTCAAATGTAAATGAAATGATAAAGTAACCACTATGGAACCTTATTCTGCTGTTAAACCAAAAAGAAAAAAAAAATTCAATAGACGGAAGGAATTTAATCCACACGTGGAAGCTTCATTAATAGCGACTAAGGAAGGGCTCCCTATTACATCAACACTTCCACAAGGATGCAATCAGAATCGAATAGCAGCAATGAGCGCTACCTTTATCGCTATATCTAAAGGCTTTGTCACCGAAATGGGCGTAGGAGACTTGAAACGTTTTGTTATCGAAGGAACTGAAGGTAATATTATAACTGTAGAAGGCTCCAAGTTTAATGGAACTGCACTCACAACAAAGAAGGCAGATTTGGATAGGATATTTCTGGATCTACACAAAACTGTGCTTGAGTTTGAGGGACTTCTCGATCAGTGAGGAAGACACATCAAAAGATGATGACTTCCCTTGTTTTTAAATTTTATATTTAATGTATTTTACAAGAACAGAAACAATACGCGGGGGGGATGGAGTGTGAGCGATTGGAAATCGAGAGTTCATAAGAACAAGAAAATAAAATTTCTTGGCACAACCTCTCTTATTTTTGGTATGACCAGCATCCCCGTGAGTGGGTCCGTAGCACTAATTAGAATACTTCCTTTTTTATGGCCGAGTGACAGTCTCCTCATTTTTCTTCTTGGTTGGGTTGTACCTGCTATAGCACTTGTCTTCGGCGTCCTCAGTATTGCATTAGAGGATCTCAGAAGAAATGCACTAGTTGGCTTGGTAATCGGGATCTTCAGTCTAATAAATGTACTCATTCTCAGCCCGTTGATTGCAAGGTTTTTAACTATCTTTTTACTCAGATGATGAAATAATGATTGCATGATTCAATTTTTATAGCATAAAAAATTTGGAAATTTGAGGGTAAAAAAAATGCCGAATTGCTGATGAAAAATGATTTTCGAAGAAGATTTTGAACCAAAATCGAGCATGCTCGGTATTCCAGGAACCCCATATCGTTTACTCCTCGGAAGAATGAATGCTCGATGGATCGCAAAAGTTATAGAGCAGAAGGAGGTAATTACTGAAAAAAAAATTTACGGATCTTAACTCGAATGAAATTCTTGCATGGATTTTAGAAGATTTTACCATCCTAGGTAATACTAGAAATATTCAGCAGATGATCAAAAAAACCATTGATTTTTCAGTACATCAAGCTAAGAGAAAACTCCTTAATTCTTAGTGGTAAGGAGAATTTCTTAATCAAGTATAGGAAAAATGCTTTCTCTCAAGGATAAGGGATCAAGAATATTTTGACTAAATTGTCAAGAAACGTTAGTGGGGATTAAATACCTTCCCTTCGAATCTTCGAAAGGGGATTGTTCACTATTTCTATCCATCCTTAAAACTAGAAAATGATTTTATACACGGTAACATTATCATAATAAATTTTAGGTGAGTGAAATGGAAGAGTACTCCAAATTTAGTATTGAAAAGGATTTAAAGCAATTCAAAATAAATGAAAGACGGATTTTATTTGCCCTTAAATTATCATTTTTCGAGGATATTTTGGGGTATAGTTTGATCTTTCCACTGCTTTCTCCTGTCGCCCGTTCTTTAGGTTCCTCTGATT